>NZ_PSWG01000008.1:0-123797 GCF_002931195.1 Rathayibacter sp. AY1C2
GCGGCCCGCGGAGCTCGACGTGGCGATCCTCGACATCGAGCTCGGCGACGGGGACGGCATCGAGCTCGGGCGCCGGCTGCGGTCCACCGCGCCCGGGCTGGGCATCGTCCTGCTCTCGGCCGTCGACGCGATGCACCGCTTCCTCCGCCTCGACCGCGCCGAGGCCCGCGGCTGGAGCTACCTCTCGAAGACCTCCTCCCTCTCCGCCCCCGCCCTGCTCGCCTCCGTCCGCGCGACGGCGGACGGCCGCACCGTGCTCGATCCGGCGCTGGTCGCCGCCCGCGCCGCCCGCCGAGACTCCCCGGTCGCCGCGCTGAGCCCGCGCCAGTACGAGGTGCTCTCGGGTCTCGCATCGGGGCTGACCAACGCCGCGATCGGCGAGCGCCTCGGCATCGCGGTCCGCTCGGTCGACAACCACGTCAACGCCGTCTACGCGTCCCTCGGCGTCCGCTCGGACGGCGAGCGCAACCCGCGGGTCGACGCGACGCTCCTCTTCCTCGAGCACACCGGATGAGCGCCGGCCCGCGCGACGCGCGCGAAGACAACCGCATCGTCCTCGGAGCGATGGCCCTCCTGGGCGGCGTCCTCTCGCTGCTGGCCGCGCTCCAGGCCGTCTTCGCGCTCGGGATGCTGTCGCGGACGCTGCGGGGGGTCGATCCGGGGCCGCTGCTCGACGTGACGACGCGCGTCCTGGTCAACGTGTCGACGATCGGGCTCGCGATCGCCCTGGTCGCGGTGCTGCGTCCCGAGCGCTCGACCGGCGGCGGCCGGGTGGCCCGGACGGCGGTCATCGCCGTGGGGATGGGACTCGTCCGCTGCTGCCTCCAGGTGCTGACCGGCGTCTACCCGCTCTCGGCACTCCCCGCTCTCGCGGTCGAGCTGGTCGTCGGATCCACGGTGATCGCGCTGATCACCGCCTACGGCTACCTGCTCGTGCGCGCGGCACGGCGCGTGCGCGAGAAGGAGCGGGAGCACGCCCGCGCCTCCGTGCAGGCGCTCGAGGCGGTGCAGGCCCTGCAGCGGGAGGAGCTGCGGGTGCGGCGCGACGTCGCGCAGAGCCTGCACGGCGGCCTCCAGAACGGACTCGTGGTGCTGACCGCCGAGCTGCACGCGGTCGCGAGCACATCCGACGAGGCGGCCTCGGAGCGGCTGCTCGCCATCGCCGCCCGGCTCGACCGGCTCCGCGAGGACGAGGTGCGCGCGGTCGGCCACGCCCTCTACCCGGTCGAGATCGACCACGGCCTGGTCCCCGCCGTCCGCGACCTCGTCGCGCGCCTCCCTCCCGAGATCGCCGTCGACCTCGACCTCGGCCGCATCCCGGCGCTCGCCGCCGAGGGCGCCGAGGCGCCGCTCGACCAGCGGATGCTCCTGGTCCGGTTCCTGGAGGAGGCGGTCACCAACGCGCTGAAGCACGGCGGCGCCTCCTCGCTGCGGGTGCGCGGCGACGAGGAGGCGGGCGTCGTGGTGCTCACCCTCGACGACGACGGCCGCGGACTCGTCGAGGGGTCGACGCGCTCGGGCCTGGCACGGCTGGAGCGGCAGCTCGCGGTCTACGGGGGCTCGTTGGAGCTCTCGGACTCGCCCGTGCTGGCGGGGGCGCGGCTGAGGGCGCGGCTCCCGCTGTCCGGCGCGGCGCCCGGCGGGGACGGCGGCGGGGCGGAGTAACGGGACGGGCGCTCCCGCCGTCCCTCGCGTCGAGCACAGGGCGGTCCGAGGGACGGATTCATGCCGGATGGCGAGCCGTCTCCTCGTGCGCGCCCCTCACGCCGGGTAGACCAGCAGATCCTCCGGAGCGACGGTGAAGCCTGCCTCGCGGCCGGGCGCGAGGTCGAGGCGCGCCGCGTCGGCCGCCGGGACGTCGGCGGTCAGGAGCGCGCTGCGCACCCGCACCGCGTCTCCCCGCTGCTCCACGTCGGTGATCACGGCGCGGAGGCCTCCCTCTCCGACGGAGACGGCGGAGGGGCGGACCGCGGCGAGCACCGCGGCGCCGACCGCGACCGGCTCGGCCGCGACTCCGGACAGCTCGTGCCCGTCGGCGGTGCGCAGACCCGTCGCGGTGCGGACGCCCTCGAGCAGCTCGAGCCCGGCGAGCTCGGCGGTGAATGCGGTGCGCGGGCGCGTGAGGACGCGGGCGGTCGGCCCCTCCTCGACCACCCGGCCGCCGTGCAGCACCAGAACCCGGTCGGCGAGGGTCCAGGCGTCGAGCACGTCGTGGGTGACCACGATCGCCGAGCGGTCGGCGAGCACCTCGCGGAGCATCCGGCGGAGGACGGGGGCGGTCCGGGCGTCGACCGCGGCCAGCGGCTCGTCGAGCAGCAGAAGGCGCGGGTCGGTCGCGAGGGCCCGGGCGAGGGCGACCCGCTGCGCCTGGCCGCCGGAGAGGCTCCCCGGGCGCCGGTCGGCCAGGTCGGCCACGCCCGCGGCGGCCAGCTCGTGCTCCGCCCGCTCGCGGGACCGCGCCCGCCCGGCGCCGGCGCTGCGCGGACCGAACGCCGCGTTCTCGCGCACGCTGAGGTGCGGGAACAGCAGCGGATCCTGCGCCAGCAGGGCGACGGGGCGCCGGTGCGGAGGAGTCCACCGGCGGTCGTCGAAGAGCAGGTCGCCGCCGACGGTCGCCCGCCCGGAGTCGGCGCGGACGAGGCCGGCGATCAGCTCGAGCACGGTCGACTTGCCCGCGCCGTTGGGCCCGAGCAGCGCGATCGTCTCGCCCTCGGCCACGTCGATCCGCACGTCGATCCCGCGCGCCGCGAGCCGCGCCTCCAGCAGCAGGCTCACCGCGGCACCCCCCGGGCGGAGCGGCCGTGCGCGAGACCGATCACGAGCACCGCGACCACCACGAGCACCAGCGCGAGGGCGACCGCCGCGTCCGGATCGCTCTCCCGCTGCAGGTAGATCTCGAGCGGGAGGGTGCGCGTCGTGCCCTCGAGGCTGCCGGCGAAGGTCAGCGTCGCCCCGAACTCGCCGAGCGCCCGCGCGAACGAGAGGATCGCGCCCGAGGCGAGGCCCGGAAGGATCAGCGGCAGCGTGATCCGCCGGAGCACCGTCCCGGGGGACGCGCCGAGCGTCGCGGCGACCGACTCGTACCGCGCGCCGGCGCTGCGCAGTGCGCCCTCGAGCGTCAGCACCAGGAACGGCAGGGCCACGAAGGTCTGCGCGATCACGACGGCGGTGGTCGAGAACGCGATGCGGACGCCGAGGGCCTCCAGCGCGCCGCCGAGGAGGCCCATCCGCCCGAAGGTGAAGAGCAGCGCCAGCCCGCCGACCACCGGCGGGAGCACCAGCGGCAGCAGCACCAGCGAGCGGAGCAGGCGCTGGCCGGGGAAGGCCGTGCGGGCGAGCACGAGGGCCATCGGGGTGCCGAGCAGCAGGCACAGCAGAGTCGCGACGGCGGAGGTGCGCAGGCTCAGCAGGAGCGCGGCGACGGAGGAGTCGGAGGTGATCAGCGGCAGGAACTGCGGCCAGTCGACGCGGGCGAGGATCGCGGCGAGCGGGAGCAGCACCAGCAGGGCGCCGAGCGCGGCGACGGCCACGACCCAGCGCGGCAGGCCGGACCCGGTGCGCATCAGCCGCGGGCGAGCGGCGTCTCGACGATGACCGTGGTCGCCTTGACCACCGCCACCGCGGGAGACCCGGGCTCGAGCCCGAGCTCGCGGACCGCCTCGCTGCTCATCAGCGAGACCACGCGGTGCGGACCGCACTGCAGCTCGACCTGCGCCATCACGGTGTCCATCACGATGCCGGTGACGATCCCGACGAAGCGGTTGCGGGCCGAGCGCGCGACCGGGGACGGATCCTCCGGCAGCACGGCGTTCGCGCGGGCGAGCCGGGCGACCTCGAGGCCGTCGACGACGCGTCTCCCGGACGCGTCCTTCGCGCTCTCGAGCGTCCCGTTCTCGATCCAGCGCCGCAGCGTGTCGTCGCTCACGCCGAGCGCGGCGGCGGCGTCCCTGATCCGTATCTGCGGCATGGAGTCGATCCTACGTCCGCGGCTGAGCCTGTGCCGTGCCCGTCTCCTCTCCACGAGATACCGCTCCGGTGCGCTTCCTGCGGCGTGCCGCGCATCCGGGTGGCATCTCGCGGAGAGGGAGGAGCGGAACGCGGAGGGACGGACGCTGGGGATCCCGGGCCGCGCGCGCAACCCCCTGGAGGACCGGCGGGAGCACGACGCACGCTGAAGGGACGACGACACAGGAGGCGGCATGCGCGCGATGGTCTACCGGGGCCCCTACAAGGTCCGCGTGGAGGAGAAGGACCGGCCGAGGATCGAGCACCCGAACGACGCGATCGTCCGGGTGGCGATGGCGGCGATCTGCGGATCCGATCTGCACCTCTACCACGGGCTGCTCCCGGACACCCGGATCGGCCACACCTTCGGCCACGAGTTCATCGGCGTGGTCGACGAGGTCGGCTCGTCGGTGGAGAACCTCAGCGTCGGCGACACGGTGATGGTCCCCTTCACCATCTACTGCGGCTCCTGCTGGTTCTGCTCCCGCGGCCTCTACTCCAACTGCCACAACGTGAATCCGAACGCCACCGCGATCGGCGGCATCTACGGCTACTCGCACTCGGCAGGCGGCTACGACGGCGGGCAGGCGGAGTACGTGCGCGTCCCGTTCGCCGACGTGGGTCCGACGAGGATCCCCGAGTGGCTGCCGCACGAGGACGCCCTGATGCTCACCGACGCCTTCTCGACCGGCTACTTCGGCGCGCAGCTCGGCGACATCGTCGAGGGCGACACGGTCGTGGTGCTCGGAGCCGGACCGGTCGGCCTGGCCGCCGCGCGCTCCGCCTGGCTGATGGGCGCCGGCCGCGTCATCGTCGTCGACCAGATCGACTACCGCCTCGCCAAGGCCCGCGACTTCGCCTTCGCCGAGACCATCGACTACACCGAGGAGGACGACCTCGTCGTCACCCTCAAGAAGACCACCGGCGGGCTCGGCGCCGACGTCGTGATCGACGCGGTCGGGGCGGAGGCCGACGGGAACCTCCTCCAGCACGTCACCGGCGCCAAGCTCAAGCTGGAGGGCGGCTCGCCGATCGCGCTCAACTGGGCGATCGACGGCGTCCGGAAGGGCGGCACCGTCTCGGTGATGGGCGCCTACGGGCCGCTCGCGAGCGCCGTCAAGTTCGGCGACGCCGTCAACAAGGGCCTCACGCTGCGGATGAACCAGGCCCCCGTCACCCGCCAGTGGCCGCGCCTGTTCGAGCACATCCGTGCCGGGCACATCACGCCCAGCGACCTGATCACGCACCGCATCCCGCTCGAGCACATCGCCGAGGGGTACCACCTGTTCTCGTCCAAGCTCGACGGCTGCATCAAGACCGTCGTCGTCCCGTAGGAGGATCCCGTGCCGTACACCGCCGACCGCCCCGTCCGCGTGCCGACCGCCGAGGAGCTGCGTGCCCGCATCCCGGGCTGGGGCGCCGACCTCGATCCCGCCGACCGGCCCGCCTTCCCCCGCGAGCGCAGCGACCTCGTCTCGGGCGCGCACTGGGAGCGCCCGGAGAGGATGCGGACGCACGGCCGTCGCGAGAAGAGCATCGAGCACCTCGAGCTGCCCGCCGTCTTCGGCACGGCGCAGCCCCTCCACGGCCTCTCGGGCGCGATCCGCCGCTACGCCTACGACCGGTTCAGCGAGGGGCGCCACGCGCACTGGCTGCTGCTCGTGCTGGGCGACCGGGTGGAGTCGACCGGGGCGCACCTCCGCTCGCTGCTCACGACACGGCCGGACGATCCGATCACCGAGACCGGTGTGCTGGCCGAGGCGCACGCGCACCCGATCGCCTCGCGCCGCGGCCGGACCGACGTGCGCCACCAGATCCTCGACCCGCTGCTCGTCGGCGGCCCCTGGGTCCTCGCCGCCCTCGGCGCCGTGGCCGTCGCCCGCCGCCTCCTGCGCTGACGCCCGTTCCCCTCTCGCGAGAGGCCGCTCCGGTACGCCGCCGTCGGCGTGTCGCGGACCGGAGCGGCGTCTCGCGGAGGAGGACGGGGTTCAGCGGCTGCGGGGCGCGGCGCCCGCGGTCGGCGCGGTGCGGGTGTCGACGCTCGCCGTGAGTGCCGCGGAGTAGCCGGACGCCGGGCTGCCGGACATCGTCGCGAGCTGCAGGGCTCCGCCGTCGTCGCCGAAGACGGAGTCGGTGTCCAGGCCGACCCGGGCGAGGTTCGCGGCCGAGCCCGCGTACGCGTCGAGGGCGTAGACCGCGGTGCACGCCTCCTCCTGCAGGGCGACCTGCGAGGTCGCGATCGCGTTCGACGCGTCGGTGATCGGGTCCACTCCCGGGTACACCTCGAAGTGGATGTGCGGCCAGCGGCCGGAGTAGCAGGCCGGGACGATCGTGGCGAAGGAGACGACGCCCGACGCGTCGGCGACCTGCACGCCGCGGAGGTACGTCTCGTCCTCGACGCCGCTGGAGTACATCGAGTAGTCCCCGTGCGCGTCGCAGTGCCAGACGTACACGGCGGCTCCGGCGAACGGCACGCCCCCGTTCGCCGCGTCGAGGATCGTCAGAGTGAGCGCCAGGGGGACCCCGTCGGCCGTCGCGCCGCCGCCGATGCTGGTGCGCAGGTCGCTGCGGACGATCCCGGAGCGCTCGAGGACGTCGACCCCGTTCGAGCCGTCGCCCGGGTAGGGGCCGGCCGTCTCGTCGGGGATCTCGCCGGCGACCGCGGTGCCGGCCCCGGCCGTGGCGGTCGCGGTGGGAGTCGCGGTGGCGGTCGCGGCGGCGGAGGAGGCGGATCCCGATCCTCCGGTGGCGCACGCCGCGAGCCCGAGGGTCGCCGCCCCCGCACCGACCAGCGTCAGCACGCCGCGCCGCGAGAAGAGGGTCCCCACGTCGAACGGGAGGCCCTGGTCGACCACCTCCTCCTCGGGGCGGTCGAGCCGGCGGCCCTCGTAGGCCGGTCCGTCGGGCGTGCTGCGGGGCTCCGGGATGCGGGTCATGGTCGTGCTCCTCGTCGATCGTGGTGTCCGTCGCGGGCAACCCTGGCGGCCGGGGATCTGCGCCTCCGATGACCGTCCTACGACCCTCCTATGACCGACCTGCCGACCGCCCTGCCGACCGCCTTGCAGGCCTCCTCCGACGCCGCGACGCCTCTCACGGCGCTCCGAACCCGGCCGCCGCGAGCGCCGCGCGTCCGGCGTCGGAGGCGACGTACGCGACGAAGGCCGCCGCCGTGGCCGGGTCGCCCGCTCCGGTCAGCGCCGCGATCGGGTACGTGTTCACCGCCTCCGAGGCCTCGGCGAAGGGGATGCCGGTGACCGAGCCCGCGGCCCCGCGGACGTCGGTCGCGTAGACGAGCCCGGCGTCCGCTTCGCCCGAGGACACCTTGCCGAGCACGTCGGTGACCGACGACTCCTCGCTCACGGGGGAGATGTCGACCCCGGCGGCCTGCTCGACCACGGCGGCAGCTGCTCCGCACGGCACCTGCGGCGCGCAGACGACGGTGGCGGTCCCGGGCCGGGCGAGGTCGGCGAGCGAGGCGACCTGCGCCGGGTTGCCGGGGGGCACGGCGATCTCGAGCGTGTTCGTGGCGATGTCGACCGGGTCCCCGTCGACGAGCCCGGCCTCGGCGACGGTGGACATCGTGCGCTCGTCGGCGGAGGCGAAGACGTCGGCCGGGGCGCCGTTGACGATCTGCGTCGCGAGGTCGGAGGAGCCGGCGAAGGAGAGCTCGACCTGCGCGCCGGGCTCGGCGGCCTCGAACCCCGTGGCGAGCTCGGTGAACGCGCCCTTCAGCGAGGCGGCGGCGAAGACCGTGATGGAGCCGCCGACCGAGGACGTCGCGCCGTCGCTGGCCGCGTCGCCGGCGGGGGTCGACGGAGCGGAGCAGCCCGCGAGCAGGAGGAGCGCGGCAGCGGCCGGGACGAGGGGGAGCAGGCGACGATGCACGGGGACCTCCGGATCTGGAGTCCGCAGATGCGGCGGACAGCTGATCCTAGGACCTCAGGTGCGGAGGCGAGCAGGGAGGAGGGCCTCACGTGCGGCGGAGAGACGATCCGAGGACCGGACCGGCCGGGTGACGCACCTGCGCGAGGACCGACGGGTCGCGCGACGCACAGCGGCGGGCGGACCGCAGCCCTCCGGCTCCGGCCCGCCCGCCGCTCGTCGCGGCCGCCTCGACGGCGGTCCTCCGCTCAGCCCTGCGGCGGCGAGTAGAACTGGAGGTCGTTGCCCTCCGAGTCCTTGAAGGGGAGGATGCGGCCCCACTCGTGGTCGCTGATCTCGCCCTCGATCGACGCGCCGCGCGCCGTGAGGCGCTCCAGCTCGTCCTCGATCGAGCCCTCGGGCTGGAACGAGATGACCGCCCCGCCCTGCTCCGCGACCGTCGCCGACTCGCGGGCGTTCAGGCCGATCATCAGCCCGCCGGCGTCCAGCTCCGACCAGTCGTCCGAGGTGTCCTTGACCTCGAGGCCGAGCGTGTCGCGGTAGAACGCGACCGCCCGCTCCATGTCCGTGACGGGGACCCAGACCGTTGCGACTCCTGATGCCATGTCGTGCTCCTTCGCTCGATGATGCCGTTCCTCCGACGCTAGGTCGGGGACGCCCGGAGCGGGGGCCCTTGCGCCGACGCGCGGAGGCTGCTCTCGCGCGGCGCCTCTCCGCCGAGCTGCCGCGCTCACGCGCCCGGCAGCGGTGAGGCGCCGGCTTCCCGCTGCCCGTCAGTGCCGAGACACTGCCCCTCGCCGAGACGCCGCTCCTCGCCGGCGTCCCGGCGCGCAGCGGGACGTCTCCGCCCGGCCTCCGCGCGAACGCTCCCCGCCTCAGCGCTCGGCGACGAAGCGGTGCACCACCGCGAGGTCCTCGTCGCCGAGGCCGGCGTCGACCAGGTCGCGGAACACGGTGCGGAGCGTGCCGAGCAGCGGAGCGGAGGTGCCCGTCGCCTCCGCCTCGTCGGCCGCGGCCCGCAGGTCCTTATCCATGAAGGAGGCGACGCCGGTCGGCGTGTAGTCGCGGGCGACCAGGGCGGCACGCTTGGTCTCGAGCACGCGGCTGCCCGCGTAGCCGCCCTGCAGCAGGGCGAGCAGCGTGTCGAGGTCGAGGCCGGAGCGCTCGGCGATGACGGCGGCCTCCGCGATCGCGGTCATGGTCGCGGCGACGACGAGCTGGTTGCAGGCCTTCGCCACCTCGCCGGCGCCGAGGGGCCCGAGGCGGACGGCGGTTCCGCAGGCGGACAGCACGGGCAGCACCCGGGCGACGTCCTCCTCCGCCCCGCCGACCATGATCGAGAGGGTCCCCGCCTCGGCGCCCTCGGTGCCGCCGCTGACGGGGGCGTCGACGAGGCGGAGCCGCGGGTGGCGTCCCGCCAGCTCGCGCAGGCCGGTGGCGGACACGCTGGAGCAGACGACGAGCACGAGGTCCGACCCCGCGGCGAGCACTCCCTCTTCTCCCTCGAGCACCTCCTCGAGCTGCGGCAGGTCCGGCACCATCACGATCAGCACGTCCGAGGCGGCGGCGAGCGAGCGGGCGGAGTCGTGCCACTGCGCCCCGGGGACGGCGCGGCGGGCGCGGTCGGCGGACGCGGGGCGCGCGGTGATCCCGAGCGGGACGCCGGCGGCGACGAGGCGCCGGGCCATCGGGGCGCCCATGCTCCCGAGCCCGATGAAGCCGGTGCGCGCGGGCGGGAGGGCGGCGGTCGTGGTGTCCGGCATGCGCCCAGCATATCGAACACGGTTCACAGGAGTGAAGTAGGGTGGGCGCGGGCCGATCCGGGGGAGAGCCTCCCGCACCGTCCCGCGAAGGGACACCCGTGACCGATCGCCTCCGCGTCATCATCGCCTCGCCGCTCAGCCCCGAGCTGATCGCCCGCATCGTCGAGCTCGAGCCGCGCCTCGACGTCGTCGCCGACCAGAGCCTCCTCCCTCCGATGCGCCACCCGGGCGACCACGGCGGAGACCCCTCGTTCCAGCGCACTCCGGAGCAGCAGCGCGCCTTCGACGAGCTGGTCGACTCCGCCGACGTGCTCTACGGCGTGCCGGACGAGACCCCCGCCGCCCTCGCGCGCACGGCCGCCGCGAATCCGCGCCTCCGCTGGGTGCAGACGATGCCCGCGGGCGGTGGCGCGCAGGTGCGGGCCGCGGGGCTCGACGACGCGCAGCTCGAGCGCATCGCGTTCTCGACCTCGGCGGGAGTCCACTCCGAGCCGCTCGCCGAGTTCGGGGTCTTCGGACTCCTGGCCGGTGCCAAGTCCCTCCCGCGCCTCCAGTCCCTCCAGCGCGAGCGCGTCTGGGGCGGCCGGTGGACGATGGGGCTGATCTCGGAGCAGACGGTCCTGATCGTGGGGCTCGGCACGATCGGGCGCGCGACGGCCCGCAAGCTCCAGCAGCTCGGCGCCCGCGTGATCGGCACGAGCCGCCACGAGACCGAGGTGGAGCACGTCGACGAGATCGTCGCCCCCGACGCGATCGCGGAGGTGGCGGGCCGGATCGACGGGGTCGTCGTCACGCTCCCCGGCACCGCCGCCACCGAGAAGCTGGTCGGCTCAGAGTTCTTCGCCGCACTGCGCCCCGGCGCCTCGTTCGTCAGCGTCGGCCGAGGGACGGTCGTCGACGAGGAGGCGCTGCTCGCCGCCCTCGACGACGGCCGCGTCGGCTTCGCCGCGCTCGACGTGGTGGCGGAGGAGCCGCTCGAGCAGAGCAGCCCGCTCTGGAGCCACCCGAGCGTCCTGATCAGCCCCCACACCGCGGCGCTGAACGTCGCGGAGGACCGCCTGATCGCCGAGCTCTTCGCGCGCAACGCCACCCGCTTCCTCGACGGGGAGCCCCTGATCAACCGAGTCGATACGGTGGAGTTCTACTGACCCCGCCCCCGGAAGAGGACGCCATGGCCCGCCCCGATGCGCCCCCGACGACGGTCGACTCCGACAGGGGCTCGGGCGCCCCGGCCGTGTCGCGCGCCATGCGGATCCTCGACCTCCTCGCCGACGCGGGCGGCCCGCGCACGCTGACGGACATCGCCCGCGAGCTCGGGATCGCCAAGTCGTCGACCTCGAACCTCTGCGCCGCGCTCGAGGAGGGCCGGCTCATCCGCCGCGTCGGCTCCGGCTTCCTCCTCGGCCGGCGCACCGTCGAGCTCGGCAGCCACTACCTCGCCGGCTTCGACCCGGTGCGCGAGTTCTACCGGCTCTGCGAGGAGTCGCCGGTGCTCTCGCGTCAGCTGGTGCAGATCGCGCTGCTCGACGGCACGCGGGTCCTCTACCTGGCGGTGCACGAGGGGCGGGAGCGGTTCGCGCTCTCCGCGAGCGTCGGCGACCGGTACCCCGCCTCCGCCACGGCCGTCGGAACGGCGCTCCTGGCCGAGCTCGACGACAGCGAGATCGCCGAGCGCTTCGCCGACGACCGCGACATCGTCGTCTTCACCGACCGGTCCACGTCCTCGACCCGCGAGCTGCTCCGCAAGGTCGCCGCGGCGCGCGTGCGCGGCTACGCGATCGACGACGGCGAGCTGCACCCCAGCGTCCTGGGCGTCGCCGTCGCGGTCCCGGCCGCCACCCGCTCCGATCTCTCGGTCGCGGTCGGCGTCTCGCTGGTCCGGCCGGTCGGCGACGATCAGGAGGAGGTCGTCGCGGCCCTCCGCGAGGCCGCCGCGGCGCTCGGCCGCCCGCCCCTCGTCGCCGGAGCACCCGCCTGACGCCTCGCCGTCCATTCTGTTGAATGCCGTTCACTGGGCTGTTACTCTCGGCCCATCCCGCCTCTGCGGGCCGGAGTGAGCGAGGCACCGTGGCGACCAGCAGCACGAGCAGCACGAGCAGCCGCACCGGCGTCGAGCCGAGGGGCGTCCGCTGATGCGCCTCGCGCGGATCCGGGCCGAGGACGGACCGGCTGTCGTCCTCCAGGTCGCGGGGGAGTGGCGCGAGATCGAGGACGCCTTCGCCGCGGAGCCGGTCGAGACGGGCCGCCGCTGGCCCGTCGAGGGCGCGCAGCTGCTGGCCCCGGTGGAGCCCCGCGTCATCCTCGGCATGGCGCACAACGGCTCCGCGGCCGACCGGCTGCTGCCGCCGCAGGCCTTCCACAAGACCGCGCACACGCTGGCCGGGCCCGGCGATCCGATCGTCCTCGACGAGGGCATCGGCCCGGTGGTCGTCGAGGGCGAGCTCGCCCTGGTCATCGGCCGCACCGCGCGGCACCTCACGCCCGAGGACGCGCTCGCGCACGTGCTCGGAGCGACGGTCGCGAACGACGTCACCGCTCCCGGGATGATCGCCGCCGACGGCCTCTTCCTCCAGGGCAAGAACGGCGACGGCTGGACGCCGCTCGGACCGTGGATCGAGACCGGAGTCGACGTCGACGCGGTCGGCATCACGGTGAGCGTCGACGGGGAGGTGCGGGCCGTCTCCTCGAACGAGCGCCTCGGCTGGCGCGCCGCCGAGATCCTGGTGCACCTCACCTCCCACCTCACGCTCCACCCGGGAGACGTCGTCCTCACCGGCTCGCCCGGCACGGCCGTCGAGGTCGGGCCCGGCCAGGAGGTCCTGATCGCCCTCGACGGGATCGGCGCGCTCGCGAGCCGCACCGTCGCGGGCCCTCCGCGCGCGGCGCCTCCGCAGCCCTGACACCCGCTCCGACCCTCTGGAGGAACCGTGCTCTTCGACCTGACCGACCGCGTGGCGCTCGTCACCGGATCCAGCCGCGGCATCGGCCGCGCCGTCGCCACCGGCCTCGCCGAGGCGGGCGCCACCGTCGTCCTGAACGGCCTCGACCCCGAGCGCCTCGAGGCCGCCCGCGCCGAGCTCGCGGAGCGGTTCCCCGGCACCGACGACCGCCCGCGGATCCACGCCCGCGCCTTCGACGTCACCGACGACGCGGCCGCCGAGGCGGGCGTCGCCTGGATCGAGGAGGCGGTGGGCCCGCTGCGCATCCTGGTCAACAACGCCGGCGTCCAGCACCGCGTGCCCCTGCTCGAGCTCGAGGTCGCCGACTGGGAGCGGGTGCTGCGCACGAACCTCACCAGCGCCTTCGTGGTCGGCCGGGCGGCGGCGAAGCGGATGATCCCGCGCGGCGCCGGGAAGATCGTCAACGTCGCCTCGGTGCAGGCCGATCTCGCGCGGCCGACGATCGCGCCCTACACCGCCTCGAAGGGCGGGATCCGCAACCTCACCCGCGCGATGACGGCGGAGTGGGCGCAGTACGGCATCCAGGTCAACGCGATCGCTCCGGGGTACATCCACACCGAGATGACGCAGGGCCTCGTCGACGACGAGGCGTTCGACAGCTGGATCCTCGGCCGCACGCCCGCCGCGCGCTGGGGCCGCGTCGAGGACCTGATCGGCCCCGCCGTCTGGCTCGCCTCCGACGGCTCGGATTACGTCAACGGGCAGGTCGTCTTCATCGACGGCGGCATGACCGTCGTCGTCTGAGTCACCCCTCGACCCACCGAACGGAACCCGTATGACCGCGCTCGTCCCCGCCTCCACCACCCGCGTCGTCGTCCACGCCGCCGGCGACCTCCGCGTCGAGGAGGCGCCGCTCGCGCCGCGCGGCCCCGGCGAGGCCCTCGTCGCCGTCGCGTACGGCGGGATCTGCGGCTCCGATCTGCACTACTGGACGCACGGCGCCGCGGGCGAGTCGATCCTCCGCGAGCCGCTGACGCTCGGCCACGAGGTGGTCGGCACGGTCGTCGAGGCAGCGGCGGACGGCTCGGGACCCCCGGTCGGCGCGGCCGTCGCCGTGCACCCCGCGACCGCTCGCGGCGAGTGGCCCGACGGGCGCCCCAACCTCGCGACCGAGGGCACCTATCTGGGCAGCGCCGCGCGGATGCCGCACACCCAGGGCGCGTTCGCCCGCCACGCGGTGCTGCCGGCGCGCATGCTCCGCGAGCTGCCCGCCGGTCTCGGGCTCCGGGAGGCGGCGCTCGCGGAGCCGGCGAGCGTCGCCTGGCACGCGGTGTCGCGCGCGGGGGAGGTGTCGGGACGGCGCGCGCTGGTGATCGGCAGCGGCCCGATCGGGGCGCTGATCGTCGCCGTGCTGAAGCGGGCGGGGGCGGCCGAGATCGTCGCCGTCGACCTGGCCGAGGAGCCCCTCGCGATCGCCCGGGCGGTCGGCGCGACCCGGACGATCCGCGCGACCGACGCCGACGCGATCGCCGAGGTCGCGGCCGACGTCGTCTTCGAGTCCTCGGGCAGCCCGCGCGGCCTCGGTTCGGCCGACCGGGGCGCCGCCCGCGGCGGCACCGTCGTGATGGTGGGACTCCTCCCCTCGGGCGAGCAGCCGGCCCTGATCTCGCTCGCGATCACCCGGGAGCTGCGCCTGATCGGCTCCTTCCGCTTCGTCGACGAGATCGACGAGGTGCTGGCGGCGCTCGCCGACGGGAGCCTCGCGGTGGCGCCGGTGGTCACGCAGGTGGTGCCGCTGGAGCGCGCGCTCGAGGCCTTCGACCTCGCCCGCGACGCCTCGCGCTCGAGCAAGGTGCTGCTCGACTTCACCCCGTGACGGGCGCTCGAGGCGCCTCCGGAGGGTCGGGATCGCCCGAGCGTTCGGGGTTCCCTCGGACGGCGGCGCCGCCGGAGCACTACCGTTGCACCATGGCGTCCACCGATACCCCCGATTCCGCCCCCGAAGCCGACACCGCTTCCGAGAGCGCCCCCACGCTCACCTTCTCCGACCTCGGTCTCTCCGACCCGGTCCTCAAGGCCCTCAAGGAGGTCGGCTACGAGACGCCCTCGGCCATCCAGGCCGCGACGATCCCGTCCCTCCTCTCCGGCCGCGACGTCCTCGGCGTCGCTCAGACCGGCACCGGCAAGACCGCGGCGTTCGCGCTGCCGATCCTCTCGCGCCTCGACGTCTCGCAGAAGACGCCGCAGGCCCTCGTGCTGGCTCCGACCCGCGAGCTCGCGCTGCAGGTCTGCGAGGCGTTCGAGCGCTACGCGTCCGGCCTCCGCGGCGTCCACGTCCTCCCCGTCTACGGCGGCCAGGGCTACGGCACCCAGCTCTCCGCGCTCCGCCGCGGCGTCCACGTCGTCGTCGGCACCCCCGGCCGCATCATGGACCACCTCGAGAAGGGCACCCTCGACCTCTCGCAGCTGAAGTTCCTGGTGCTCGACGAGGCCGACGAGATGCTCAAGATGGGCTTCGCGGAGGACGTCGAGACGATCCTCGCCGACACCCCCGTCGAGAAGCAGATCGCGCTGTTCTCGGCGACGATGCCCGCGCAGATCCGCCGCATCTCCGGCAAGTACCT
This sequence comes from Rathayibacter sp. AY1C2, assembly GCF_002931195.1. NCBI lineage: Bacteria > Bacillati > Actinomycetota > Actinomycetes > Micrococcales > Microbacteriaceae > Rathayibacter > Rathayibacter sp. AY1C2. The sequence continues at coordinate 15,175 of NZ_PSWG01000008.1, forward strand.
GAAGGAGCCGGAGGAGATCACGGTCAAGAACAAGACCACGACCTCCGTCAACACCACGCAGCGCTACCTGATGGTGTCGTACCCGCAGAAGGTCGACGCCCTCACCCGCATCCTCGAGGTCGAGAACTTCGAGGGCATGATCGTGTTCGTCCGCACGAAGAGCGAGACGGAGACGCTGGCCGAGAAGCTGCGCGCCCGCGGCTACACCGCGGCGGCGATCAGCGGAGACGTGGCCCAGGCCCAGCGCGAGCGCACCGTCGAGCAGCTGAAGTCCGGCAAGCTCGACATCCTCGTCGCGACCGATGTCGCCGCCCGCGGCCTCGACGTCGAGCGCATCAGCCACGTCGTCAACTACGACATCCCGATCGACACCGAGTCGTACGTCCACCGCATCGGCCGCACCGGTCGCGCGGGGCGCAGCGGAGCGGCGATCAGCTTCGTCACGCCGCGCGAGCGCCGCCTCCTCGCCGCCATCGAGAAGGCCACCCGCCAGCCGCTGACCGAGATGCGGATGCCGAGCGTCGAGGACGTCAACGTCACCCGCCTCTCGCGCTTCGACGACGCGATCACCGCGGCGCTCGCCGACACCGAGCGCCTGCAGCGCTTCCGCGACATCATCGGCCACTACGTCGAGCACCACGACGTGGTCGAGTCGGACGTCGCCGCCGCGCTGGCCATCGTCGCGCAGGGCGAGGAGCCGCTGCTGCTCTCGCCCGACGACCCCCGCTTCGCCCGTCGCGAGCGCGAGGACCGCGACTCCCGGCCCGACCGGGGCGACCGTCCCGAGCGCGGCGACCGCTTCGACCGCGGCGGCGACCGGGGCGAGCGTCCCGAGCGCCGTCAGCGCCCGGCGAACAGCAACCTCGCCTCGTACCGGATCGAGGTCGGCCGCCGCCAGCGCGTCGAGCCCCGCCAGATCGTGGGCGCGCTCGCGAACGAGGGCGGCCTCAACCGCGGCGACTTCGGGCACATCGACATCCGCCCGGACTTCTCGATCGTGGAGCTGCCGGCCGACCTGCCCCAGGACGTGCTCGACCGCCTCGCCGACACCCGCATCAGCGGGCAGCTGATCGAGCTGAAGCCGGACCGCCGTCCGAGCCGCGCCGGCGCCGACCGCGGCGGACGCCCCAGCGGCCCGAGCCGCTCGAGCGAGCGCCCGGAGCGCAAGCCGCGCTACTGACGCCTCCCGCCCCGGCGGACGGGCCTCCACGAGACGCCACTCCGGTACAGCGACCCTTGCGTGTCGCGTACCGGAGTGGCGTCCCGCTTTCGTGCGGGGGCGGCTTCAGCGGCGCAGGACGCGGCGGGCCAGCACGTTGCCGAGCAGCTGCACCAGCTGCACGATCACGATGATCACGAGCACCGCGGCCCAGGTGACGACCGGCTCGAACTGCCGGTAGCCGTACTGGATCGCGAAGTTGCCGAGCCCGCCGGCGCCGATGTATCCGGCGACCGCCGACATGTCGATCACGGCGACGAACACGAACGTGTAGCCGAGGATCAGCGGACCGAGCGCCTCCGGCAGCAGCACCGTGCGGACGATCCGGAACCGGCTCGCTCCGACCGACCGCGCCGCCTCGATCACGCCGGGCTGCACGGTCAGCAGGTTCTGCTCCACGATCCGCCCGATGCCGAAGGCGGCGCCGAGCGAGAGGGTGAAGACGATGGCGTCCGTGCCGATGCCGGAGCCGACCACCAGCCGGGCCAGCGGCTGGGCCGCGGCGATGAAGATGATGAACGGGATCGGCCGGAACACGTTCACGATCACGTTGAGCAGTCCGTGGACCACCCGGTTCGCGTAGAGGGCGCCGCCGCGGGTGAGCGCGAGGCCCAGTCCGATCAGCAGTCCGCCGAGCCCGCCGAAGAGGAGGCTCAGCGCGACGATGTAGAGCGTCTCGCCGGTCGCCTGGACGAGCTTGGGCAGGAGCGGGATCAGCTCGTTCATCGGGGCACCTCCGTGAGGGCGACGCGTCCGCCGAGGCGGGCGAGGAGGGGGTCGACGACGCCGTCCGGCGCGTCGAGGGCGACCGTGAGGTGGCCGAAGGCCCGTCCGCGGACGTCGGTGATGCCGCCGTAGACGAGCTCGAGCGGCACGCCGGCCGCCGCGACCTCGGCGAAGACGTCGCCCTGGGAGGCGGAGTCGTCCGAGAACGAGAGCGTGACCAGCCGGCCGCGGTGGCGCGTACGCAGCACGGCCGCCTCCGCGGGCGAGGGCACCGAGCGGACGACCGTGGAGACGAAGCGGCGGGTGACCGGCTCGCGCGGGGCCGAGAACACGTCGAAGACGGGCCCGCGCTCCACGATGCGGCCCGACTCCATCACCGCGACCTTCGTCGCGAGCTGCTGGACCACGTCCATCTCGTGGGTGATCACGACGATGGTGACGCCCAGCTCCTCGTTGATGCGGCGGAGGAGGGCGAGCACCTCGCCGGTGGTGTCCGGGTCGAGCGCGCTGGTGGCCTCGTCGGCCAGCAGGATGCGCGGGGAGGCGGCGAGGGCGCGGGCGATGCCGACGCGCTGCTTCTGCCCGCCCGAGAGCTGCTCCGGGTGGCTGCGCGCCTTGTCGCTCAGGCCGACGAAGCGGAGCATCTCGTCGACGCGGGCGCGCTGCTCCGCCCGCGGGACGCCCGCGACCTGCAGCGGGTAGGCGACGTTCTGCCCCACGGTCTTCGAGCCGAACAGGTTGAACTGCTGGAAGATCATCCCGATCCCCAGGCGCAGCCGGCGCAGCTCGCGCTCGGGCAGGCCCACGGTCTCGCGGCCGTCGATCTCGATGCTGCCGCTGGTCGCGGGCTCCAGAGCGTTGACGAGGCGCGCGAGCGTGCTCTTGCCGGCGCCGGAGTAGCCGATCACGCCGTAGACGTCGCCCGCCTCGATCTCGAGGCTCACGCCGTCGACGGCCGCGGTCGGGGCGGCGCCGCGCCCTGCGCCGGGGTACACCTTGCGCACGTCGGTCATGCGGATGAGCGGCACGGGGCGCCCTTTCTGTTGCGGGGGAGGCGCGGGACCGCGCCGGTGGGGAGCTCCGCGAGCGGAGGACCCGACCGGCGCGGTGCCGCGGGTGCCGGAGTCAGGAGGCGGCGGAGATGTCGGTCTCGGCGGACTCGAGCGAGGTCTCCAGCTCGGAGGCCGGGGTCTTCAGGAAGACCGCGGTGCCGCCGGACTGCTCCGAGACGCCGTCGAGCACGTCCTGGCTGTCCTGGTAGATCGAGACGAGCTTCGTGTAGGTCTCGTTCTCGGCGTCGCCGGCCCGGGCGGCGAAGATGTTCGTGTAGAGCAGGGAGGCGGGGTCGCTCGGGTCGTCCTGGGCGATCGCGTCCGAGGCCTTCAGGCCCACGTTCTCGATGAAGTCGTTGTTGATGATCGCGGCGGCCACGTCCGGGAGCGACGTCGGGGTGAGGGAGGCCTCCAGCGCGGTGACCTCCACCTTCGAGGAGGACTCGACGTCGTCGACGTTCGAGAGCACTCCGCCGCCGTCCTTCAGCTCGACGAGCCCGGCCGACTGCAGCACCAGCAGCGCGCGCGCCTGGTTGGTCTCGTCGTTGGGGATCGCGACGGTGGAGCCGGCGGGGATGTCCGCGACGTCGTCGTACTGCGAGGAGTAGAGGCCGAGCGGGTAGATCGCGGTCGCGCCGATCGGCACGAGGTCGGCGTCGGCCGAGGTGTTGTACTGCGCCAGGTAGGCGATGTGCTGGAACTGGTTGAGGTCGATCTCGCCCTCGGTGAGGGCGGGGTTGGGCTGGTTGTAGTCGCTGAAGTCGACGATCTCGACGTCGATCCCGGCGTCGGCGGCGGCCTTCTCGTAGGTGGCCCAGTAGGGGTCGCTCGCGCCGACCACGCCGATGCGGACGGTGTCGTCGCCGCCGCCCGCGCCGGAGCAGCCGGCGAGGAGGAGGGCGGCGGAGGCGGCGATCGCGGAGGTCGCGAGGAGTCGGGTGCGCAGGGTCATGGCTGTGGGGATCCTTCCGTGGAGAGGATCCGGGCACTCGGCGCCGACCGAGCGGTGCTGGTCACCGCCGGCGCTGCGACCGGCCTCCGGTCGCTCGGCGCCGCGACTGCGCGGATCCCGGGGATCACCTTACGAAGGCGTTCGGACCCGCGCGGAACCCGCGCGTAACACGGCGACTCGGAGGCAGCGGAGGCGCGCGCTCACCGCCTGACCGCGCCGTGGCGGCCGCTCAGCTCGCGAGCGCGCCGTCCTCGCCCGCCGACGCCTCGTGCTTGGCGATCCGCTTCGCGATCGCGTCCCGCTCGGCCCGGAGCGACGCGATGGTCGGCTTGTCCAGGCGGGGGTCGGCCAGGTCGGCGAAGGGGCTCGCGGCGCCGGTGCGCGCGGACACGAGCGCGGCGTACGCCTTCGTCGCGGCGCGGAGCTCGGCTCCCGCCCGTTCGACCTTCCGCGGCTTCGACTCCTTGTCCGAGACGAGTCGGGCGTGCTTGTCGAGGGCGTCTACCAGCGCGCGATGCGCGGCGTCAATCTTCTTGCTCATAGGCGCATTATGGCGCAGGATCGGCGCACGGCGCCGAACGCGTTCCCACACCAGCCCTCCGTCCCCCTCCGCGAGAGGCCACTCGGGTACGCGACACGCAGGGGAGGCGTACCGGGGCGGCATCTCGCGGGGAGGGGTCGGGTCAGCGGGCGACCGGCGTGGAGACGGACGACGCGCCGGCGCTGGTGGCCACCGCGTCGAGGACTCGCTGCACGTCGAGGGCGTCGGCGAAGGTGGGCGTGACCGCCGTGCCGCCGGCGATCGCCTCGACGAGGTCGACGACCTGGTGCGTGAAGAGGTGCTCGTAGCCGATGCCGTGCCCGGTCGGCCACCAGGCGGACATGTACGGGTGCGCCGGCTCGGTGACCTGGATGCGCCGGAAGCCCTGCGCCTCCTCGGGGTCGCGGGCGTCGTAGTACTCGAGCTCGTTCATCCGCTCGAAGTCGAACGCGATCGAGCCGAGCTCGCCGTTCACCTCGATCCGGTTGGCGTTGCGGCGGCCGGTCGCGACGCGGGTCGCCTCGAAGACGCCCAGGGCGCCGCCCTCGAAGGAGGCGGTGAAGGCCGCGGCGTCGTCGACGGTCACGGCGCCGCGCGGGGCGTCGGCACCGGCACGGCCGCCGAGGCCGACCTGCTCGCTGAGCACGGGGCGCTCGGTGGTGAAGGTGCGCAGCGTCGCCGAGACCGAGGTGATGCCGCGGCCGGTCAGCCACTGGGCGGTGTCGATGCTGTGCGCGCCGATGTCACCGAGGGCGCCCGAGCCGGCGCGCTCCTTCTGCAGGCGCCAGGTCAGCGGCGCCTCGGAGTCGGACAGCCAGTCCTGCAGGTACTGGGCGCGCACGTGCCGGATGTCGCCGAGGCGGCCCTCCTCGATGAAGCGCTTCGCGAGGGCGAGGGCCGGGGTGCGGCGGTAGCTGAAGCCGCACATCGCCACCTTCCCGGAGGCGGCGGCCGCGGCGACCATCCGCTCCGCCTCCTCGACGGAGTTGGCCAGGGGCTTCTCGCACAGCACGTGCTTGCCGGCCTCGAGGGCCGCGATGGCGATCTCGGCGTGGGTGTCGCCCGGGGTGCAGATGTCGACGAGGTCGATGTCGTCGCGGGCGATGACGGCCCGCCAGTCGGTGGAGGCCTCGCTCCAGCCCAGCCGCTCGGCGCGCTCCGCGGTCGAGTCGGGGTTGCTCCCCACGAGCACGGCGAGCTCGGGGCGGAGGGGGAGGGGGAAGAAGCGGGAGGCGGTGCGCCAGGCGTGCGAGTGGGTGCGGCCCATGAAGGCGGTCCCCACCATCGCGACGCGCAGGGCTCGGTCGTTCGACATCGTCGTCCTTTCGTCGGCCGTACGACCCTGCCACGGGTCGGGGCGCGGGCGCTACCGCGCTCGGCGAGACCGCCTCCGGGGCGACGCGCCCGGGCTGCACGAACATGAGCACGTTCATAGGGTTCGGAGAGCGCTCTATCACGGACAGAATGTCTCAACAGCCGCCGTCAGATGTCGCGTAATCCCGCGGATCCCTGCCCTGGCGCGGCAGCAGGAAGCCCTCCGGGGGACTGGGCGATCACCCGAACCGCCTTCGAATCGGTTCAGAACTTTTGCTTGACCCGCGACGTAAGTGGAAGTAGCTTCATCCGCATGGTCACCGCAGACCCCCGCAGCACTGCTGCACAGCCTCTTCCCCGCACCTCCGACGAGTCTCAGCAGCTGCTTCTGCAGATGCGCGGCATCGTGAAGGTCTTCCCCGGCGCCCGTGCTCTCGACGGCGTCGACCTCGATGTCCGACCCGGTGAGGTGCACTGCCTCCTCGGCCAGAACGGCGCCGGCAAGTCCACCCTCATCAAGACCCTCGCCGGGGCCCACCAGCCCACCGAGGGCGAGATCCTCGTCGACGGGAACGTCGTCACGATCCCGTCCCCGACGGCGGCCCTCGCCCTGGGCATCGCGACGATGTACCAGGAGCTCGACGTCGTCGACGGCCTCTCCGTCGCCGAGAACATCTTCCTCGGCCACGAGCTCTCCCGCGGCGGCTTCACCGCCCGGGCGAAGGCCACGAGGATCACCCGCGAGCTGATGGAGCGCCTCGGCCACTCCGAGATCTCGCCGAACCGCGAGGTCGGCACGCTCTCCGCCGCCGGCAAGCAGATCGTGCAGATGGCCCGCGCCCTCTCGCACGACGCGCGGGTCATCATCATGGACGAGCCCTCCGCGGTGCTCGACTCCGAGGAGGTGGAGAACCTCTTCCACGTGGTGCGCCAGCTCACCGCCTCCGGCGTCGCCATCGTCTACATCTCGCACCGCCTCGACGAGATCCGCGCCATCGGCGACCGGATCACCGTGATCAAGGACGGCGCGACCGTCGCGCAGAACCTCGCGGTCGCCGACACCCCCACCTCGAAGCTCATCACCCTGATGACCGGCCGCGCCGTCGAGTACGTCTTCCCGGACCGCCAGGAGCTCGACGTCGAGGCCGAGACGCTGCTGAAGGTCGAGAAGCTGGGCCTGCAGGGCTCCTTCTCGGACGTCTCCCTCGAGATCCGCGCCGGCGAGGTCGTCGGCCTCGCGGGGCTGGTCGGCTCCGGCCGCTCCGAGATCCTCGAGACCATCTACGGGGCGCGCCGCGCCAGCACCGGGACGGTCAGCGTGGCGGGCAAGCGCCTGCGCGCCGGCTCCGTCACCTCGTCGGTCGACGCCGGCATCGGCCTCTGCCCGGAGGAGCGCAAGAGCCAGGGCCTGCTCCTGGACGAGCCGGTCTACCGCAACATCACCCTCTCGACCTTCGACCGCTTCGCCAAGCGCGGCTTCCTCGACGAGCGCTCCGAGCGCGCGGCGGCGGCCGAGCAGGCGGTCTCCCTCGACCTGCGGCCCTCCGGGGTCGACCGCGACGCCCGCACCCTCTCCGGAGGCAACCAGCAGAAGGCGCTCCTCGCCCGCTGGCTCGTGCGCGGCTGCCGCGTCCTGCTGCTCGACGAGCCGACCCGCGGGGTCGACGTCGGCGCACGGGCCGAGATCTACACCCTGATCAGGGACCTCGCGACCAACGGCGCCGCCGTGCTCGTGGTCTCCAGCGAGATCGGCGAGGTCCTCGGACTCTCCGACCGAGTGCTCGTGATCTCCGACGGCGCCGTGGTCCACGAGGGCCCGGCCGATTCGATCGACGAGCACCGCGTGCTCGATCTCGTCATGGAAGGAAGTGCAGCGTGAGCGGACAGCTCGACACCGCGTCGCCGTCGATCGGCGGTCCGCAGGAGGACGCCGCCCGTCACGCGTCGGCCGCGACGGGAGGCTCCTCCGGGGGCGTGCCCTCGAAGGACTCCCGCTCCGGGATGGCCCGCCTCATGCAGGGCTCCCTCGGCCGCAACGTCGGGCTGCTGCTCGCGCTGGTGATCCTCTGCATCGTCGGATTCGCGACCGCGGGGGAGCGCTTCGCCAGCGTCGACAACGTGCTCACGATCCTCCGCCTCGCCGCCGTCATCGGCGTGCTGAGCATCGGCATGACGTTCGTCATCACCTCCGGCGGCATCGACCTCTCGGTCGGCTCCGTGATGGGGCTCGCGACGGTCTGGGCGAGCACGGTCTCGACCCAGTACTACGCGGCGAACACCTCCTGGCTGGTGATCGTGCTCACCGCGGTCGTCGTCGGCCTCGTCTGCGGCCTCATCAACGGCGCGCTGATCGCCTACGGCCGGGTCGTCGCCTTCATGGCGACCCTGGCGATGCTCGTCGCCGCCCGCGGCTTCGCCGAGCTGATCTCGAACCGCCAGACGCAGGTCGTCACGGTCACGCCGTTCCTCGACTTCTTCCGCGCCGACGTGCTCGGCATCCCGGTGCTCGTGCTGATCTTCGTGGTCGTCGCCGTCGCCGGCTGGATCCTGCTCAACCGCACCACCTTCGGCCGCCGCACCATCGCGGTCGGCGGCAACCCGGAGGCGGCCCGTCTCGCCGGCATCAAGGTCCGCCGCCACACCATGTACGTCTACGGCCTCGCCGGGCTCACCGCCGGCATCGCCGCCGTCATGATGCTCGCCCGCACCACCGCCGGAAGCTCGACCAACGGCCTCCTCTACGAGCTCGACGCCATCGCGGCGGTCGTCGTCGGAGGCACGCTGCTGGCCGGCGGCCGCGGCACCATCGTCGGCACCGTGTTCGGCGTCCTCATCTTCACGACCCTGACCAACGTGTTCACGCAGAACAACATGTCGACCTCGACTCAGGCCGTCGCGAAGGGCGCGATCATCGTCGCCGCCGTCCTGCTGCAGCAGCGGTTCGCCGCCCGCGGCAGGAAGTCCTGACCCCGGGGCTCGGGCCCCGCTCCTCCACACACAGCAACCCACCCGACCACTCAGGTCACCTCTCCGAGGACACGTGTGCCCTCGGACCCCTCGGATCGATCGAAGGAGATCACTTCCATGCCCGCACGCCCCTTCACCCGCAGCCGCCTCTCCCGCACCGCCCGACTCGGCTCGGCCGGCGTCGCCTTCGGCGCCGTCGCGCTGATGCTCACCGGCTGCATCTCGAACGCCCCGGTCGAGACCGGCAACGCCGCCTCCGGCGGGACCGCCGCCGCCGTGGCCGCCTCGGACAACGACGCCTCCGGCGACAACGTCGTCATCGGCTTCACCGCTCCCGCCGCCGACCACGGCTGGATGGGCGCGGTCAGCCGCGCCGCCATCGCCGAGGCCGAGAAGTACGACGACGTGGAGCTCCGCACCGCGGAGGGCACCAACGACGTCAACCTCCAGATCAGCCAGGTCGAGACCTTCATCAACGACGGAGTCGACGCGATCGTGCTCCTGCCGATCGACGGAGCGGCGCTCACGCAGGTCGCCACCCAGGCGATGGAGGCGGGCATCACCGTCATCAACGTGGACCGCGAGTTCTCCAGCCCCTTCGCCGCCCGGTCGACCATCCTCGGCGACAACTACGGCATGGGCGTCAGCGCCGGCACCTACATCTGCGAGGAGCTCGGCGACAACCCCGACGCCGTCGTCGCCGAGATCGCCGGCATCGACTCCCTCCCGCTGACCCAGGAGCGCAGCCAGGGCTTCTCGGACGCGCTCGAGGGCTGCGGACTCGACGTGGACAACCGCGTCGCCGCCGACTTCACCGTCCAGGGCGGAGAGCAGGCCGCGGCCAACCTCCTCCAGGCCGCGCCGAAGATCGACGCCATCTGGAACCACGACGACGACCAGGGCGTCGGCGTCCTCGCGGCGATCGACACCGCCGGACGCGACGAGTTCCTCTTCGTCGGCGGCGCCGGCTCGGCCAACGTGATGCGCGCGATCGAGGCCGACGACTCCGTCGTCAAGGCCACGGTCGTCTACCCCTCGACCCAGGCCGCGGACGGCATCAAGCTCGCCCGCCTCGTCGAGCAGAACAAGTCGATGGCCGACACCAGCTCGCTCGGCGTCCCGCGCCAGATCCAGCTCTTCGCGCCGGTCGTCACCAAGGACAACGTCTCCGAGTACCTGCCCTCGGCCTTCGAGTCCTGATCGGCCCCACCAGCCCGGGTCGGCGCGGGAACCATCCCGCGCCGGCCCCCACCTCGGCGCCGCCCCGGGATCACTGACGACCCGCAGCGCAGCGCCACCGGCATCCGCGAGAGGAGGAGGAGTGCAAGACACCGGCCCCAGGGCCGGACAGGAGGAGACCGGATCCGCTCAGTCGTGCGGACAGCGACGGACCCGGCCTCTGCGATGAACACCTCATTGAAGGAATCACATCACGCATGAATGGTAAGCGATCCTCGAGAAGAAGCATCAGGCGTCTTCTCGCACTCGGCATCGCCGGGATGGTGACGGTCTCCGGACTCACCGCCCTCGGCCTGCCCGCCTCGGCCCACGACGGAGTGGACCACGGTTCCGAGGGCGGAGCATCCGCTCTCGACTGGAGCAACTACGAGAAGGTCCTGCTGACGAAGAACGTCGGCGAGCCCCTCGACCTGGCCGTCCTCCCGGACAAGTCGGTCCTCCACACCGCTCGGAACGGCGAGATCCGCCACACCGACCCCAAGACCGGCACCACCCGTGTCGTCAACACGATCCCCGTGTACCAGAACTCGGAGGACGGACTGCAGTCCGTCGGCATCGACCCCGACTTCGCCGAGAACAAGTGGGTCTACCTCGTCTACGCGCCCCCCGGGAACACCCCGACCGGCGCGGCCCCGAACATGCTGCCCGAGGGCGCGACCGACAGCTACTGGGACCAGTGGAAGGGCATCAACCGCCTCTCCCGGTTCAAGTGGACCGGCTCGGGCCTCGACCTCGCGAGCGAGCAGAAGATCATCGACATCGAGACCCAGCGCGGGCAGTGCTGCCACGTGGGTGCCGACTTCGACTGGGACGCCGACGGCAACCTGTACCTCTCCACCGGCGACAACACGCCGGCGAGCGCTCCGGGTGCCGCGGGCTTCGCGCCGAACAACGACGCGCCCCGCATGAACCCGGGCTTCGACTCGCGTCGCGGCGCCGGCAACACGAACGACCTCCGCGGCAAGATCCTCCGGATCACCGTGCAGGAGGACGGCTCGTACACGATCCCCGAGGGCAACCTCTTCCCGGTGGGAACCGAGAAGACCCGCCCCGAGATCTTCGTGATGGGCGTCCGCAACCCGTTCAAGATCGACGTCGACGCCGAGACGAACACCCTCTCCTGGGGCGACTACGGCCCCGACGCCACGAAGGCCGCTGCGGCCGACGGCGTCCGCGGCCCGATGGGCCTCGTCGAGTGGAACGCGACCGGACTGGACGAGCCGCACAACTCCGGCTGGCCCTACGTCCACGGACCCAACGCGCCGTACAACGAGTGGAACTTCGAGACGTCGACGCCCCGCGGCTTCTTCGACCCGGAGAACCTGAAGAACAACTCGCGCTGGAACACCGGCCTGGTCGACATCCCGGACGCCAAGGCGGCGACCGTCTACTACGGCGACAACCCCGGCGACCAGCCGTTCGACGAGCTCGTCAACTTCGGGACCAGCACCGGCCAGGGCCCCATGGGCGGACCGGTGTACCACTTCGACGCGGACAACACCTCGACGTCGAAGTTCCCGGAGTACTGGGACAAGAAGACCTTCTTCGGCGAGTTCTCGCAGGACTACATCGCGGCGTTCACGCTCGATGAGGACCGCGCGGTCACGCACATCGAGGACTTCCTCCCCAACGCGGCGCTCAGCCAGGCCGCGCAGCCGATCCACGACAACCCGATGGACATGGAGTTCGGCCCCGACGGGTCGATGTACGTGATCGAGTACGGCGACGGATTCTTCCGCGCCAACCCCGACGCGGGCCTGTACCGGATCGACTACGCCGAGGGCAACAAGGCGCCGCAGGCCCGCTTCACCGCGACCCTCCTGTCCGCCTCGCAGACCCCGCTCGAGGTCACGTTCGACGCCAAGGGATCGACCGACCCCGAGGGCGACGCGCTCACCTACGACTGGGACTTCGACGGCGACGGCACCTTCGACGCCACCGGAGTGACCGTCAAGAAGACCTACACCGAGCTCGGACAGTTCACGGCCCGTCTGCGCGTCACCGACGCCAAGGGCAAGTTCAGCCTGACCTCGCGGGTCATCTCGGTCGGCAACCAGGCGCCGCAGATCCAGATCCAGACGCCCGGCAACGGCTCGTTCTTCAGCTGGGGCGACGCGATCCCCTACCAGGTGACCGGCAAGGACGCTGAGGACGGCGACCAGATCGTCAGCAGCCGCGTGGGCTGGACCTACGGCCTCGGCCACGACGAGCACGCCCACCCCGAGGTCACCGGCACCGGTGCCAAGGGAGCGTTCCCGACGTCCAAGGACTCGCCCGAGCACGGCCCCGGCGCGCTGCTGTACGGCACCGTCGTCGTGACCTACACGGACGGCGGCTTCAACGGCCTGCCCCCGGCTGCGGCCGAGGCGACGCTGCGGCTGAACCCGAAGACGCAGGAGGCGGAGCACGCCGCCCGTGAGGGCGTCCTGCCCTACGCGGACACCACAGCCAGCGGCGGCAACGCCGTCAGCGGACTCGGTGCGGGATCCTTCCTGCGCTGGGACCCGGTGAACTTCGCCAACCTGACCGGCGTCGTGGTCCGCGCCACCGGTGAGGGCACCGTCGACCTCCGCTGGAACGCTGCCGACGCAGCGCCCTTCGGAACAGCGACCATCCCCGCGGGAGCCGGCTGGAAGGACGTCCTCGTCCCCTTCGGCACCAACGTCCCCCGCGGCACCGGCTCGCTCTACGTGACCTCGCCCAGCGGCCTGTCGCTCGACTCCCTCACCTTCCAGGGTGTCGGCGCCGGTGACAAGACGGCTCCGACCGTCGCGGCGACCCTCGACCCGGCAGCGCCTGCGGGCGTCGGCGGCGTCTACAACAAGCCCGTGACCCTCGGCCTCACCGCCACCGACAACGGAGCGCTCTCCACCGTCCAGTACTCCGCCGACAACGGCACGACGTGGACCACGGTCCGCGCCGTCAACGGCGCGTACACGGTCCCGTTCACCACGAACGGCGCCCGGACGATCCAGTACCGCGCCACCGACACCGGCGGCAACGTCTCGGCGGTCGGCACGGTGAAGTTCACGATCGACCTGGCCGCGGCGAACGCCCCGACCGCCGCGTCGACCACCACCGTGGCGCTCTCGGCTCCCCGCGTGACCTTCGGGGCACCGGGCGAGGCGACCGTCACGGTCACCGGTCAGGGTGGGAACCCCGGCGGAGAGGTCGTCCTGTACGAGGGCGCCACCGAGCTGGGCCGCGCGACGCTGAAGGACGGCAAGGCGACCTTCGCCCTGCCGAAGACCCTCGGCGCCGGCACCCACACCCTCCGTGCGGCGTACGGCTCGGACGCCACCTTCAAGGCCTCGGAGGGCACCGCCCGCCTGATCGTCTCGAAGGCCGCCTCGGAGCTCACCGCGACCGTCTCGCCCAACCCGGTCAAGCCGGGCGCCAGCGCGCAGGTCACGGTCGACGCGAAGTCCTCGACGGGTGTCGCCGGCACCGGTCAGGTGAGCGTGATGGTGAAGAGGAACCTCTCCACCGTCGCGATGCTCACCGGGACCCTCGACGAGAACGGGCACGTCGTGGTGACGCTCCCGAAGCTCGCGGCGGGCAGCTACAAGCTGACCGTCACCCACACCGCCACGGCGGACACCAACGCCGCGTCGGCGCTGCTGAACCTCACCGTCCAGCAGTAGCCCCCGCGCAGGGGCCGGCCGGCTCGACCGGGCCGGCCGGCCCCCCACCCCCTGCACCATCTGCCATTTCGAAGGAGAAATGATGCACCACCACCACGCATCCATCACGGCCAAGCCGATGAGCCGGCGCTCGCTGATGACGGCCCTGGCCGCATCGACCGTCGCGGTCGGCGTCGGAGCGGGAGCCCTCGCGGCGCCCGCGACGGCCGCCCCCGCGCCCTCGTCCGGATCCACGCGCCTGGTCCCGATCAACCGCATCGGCATCCAGCTCTTCAGCGTCCGCGACAAGGTCTCGTCGCTCGGCTTCCGGGCCGTCTTCGAGGAGCTCGGCCGCATCGGCTACAGCGAGATCGAGTTCGCCGGGTACACCCAGGGCAACGTCGGAGCGATCACCCCGCAGCAGATCCGCCAGCTGCTCGACGACAACGGCCTCCGCGCCGTCGGCTCGCACGTCGGCACCAACCTCCTCCGCTCGGAGCTGGGCAAGCAGATCGAGATCGCGCAGATCCTCGGCACGCCGCACCTCGGCACCGGCAACGCGCCCACCAACGTCAACACCAAGGCGGGCTACCTCGCCGCGGCGGAGGAGTGGAACAAGTGGGGCCAGCAGGTCTCGGCCGCGGGCATGAAGCTCTACCAGCACAACCACGCCGGTGAGTTCGGGTTCGCCACGGACGACCCCAAGACCCGCCTGTACGACCTCTTCTACGACAACACCGACCCGCGTCACGTGTACCTCGAGATGGACGTCTACTGGGCGTACGTCGGCAAGAAGCTCTACCCGGGCTTCGAGCCGCTCGACTACATCAAGCGCAACCCGCGCCGCTACCCGATCCTGCACCTCAAGGACGGCAAGACGAACAACGCCAACACCAACGGCTACGACATCGTCGAGTTCGGCGCGGGCAACCTGCCCTACCAGGCGTTCCTCTCGGAGCTGCGCGACCGCGGCCAGCGCTTCGGCGTCTGGGAGCAGGACACCGCTCCCACGCTGGCGACGCCGCCGAGCACGGGGAACTCCCTCGAGGCCGCTTCCCGCAGCTACTCCGCGATCGCTGCGCTCCGTGGCTGAGCGCACCTCGCGCCGCGCGCGCCGCACCGACAGCACCACCACCAGCACGACGCGCACGAGCGCACCGAGGAGAACCCCCATGAAGTGGAAGACGCCCACGGCGGTCCTCGCGGCCGCCTCCCTCGCGATGGTCGCCGCACCGTCCGCCTTCGCGGCGACGACGGACTGCACCACCGAGCTCGGGAACCAGACGATCACCGGAGACCTCAACGTCGGCGCGGGCCAGACCTGCGTGCTCGGCAATGTGACCGTCACCGGCAACGTCATCGTCGGCGACGACGCCTGGCTGGACGCCACCTCGGCGACCATCGGCGGCGACGTCATCGGCACCGACGCGTACGGCATCTCGATCGACGGCACCAGCGTCGGCGGAGACGTCGTCTCGTTCTCGGACGGCAGCCGCAACGGCTTCCTCTACCTGCGCGACCTCACGGTCGGCGGCATGGTCGAGGCCGGCGGGATCGACGTCGAGTTCAGCGACCTCTCGGTCGACGGCTCGGTCAGCACCGACGCGGCGAACTACGTCGACGTCGATCGCACCAGCGTCGGCGGCGACGCCACCTTCGCCGGCAGCGACTTCGGCGTGAACGTGCAGGGCGCCATCGTCGGCGGCTCGCTCGCCGTCACCGGCTCCTCGCGCGGCGTCCTCCTGGGCGCGAACGAGGACGGCTCGGCCTCGGCCCTCGGCAACACGGTGGGCGGGAACCTCACGCTCTCGGGCAACTCCGGCAACGTCCAGCTCGCGGGCTCGACGGTCGGCGGGCGCATCGCGCTCGCCGACAACGCGCCGGCGGTCAACTTCGGCGCGGGCAACACCGCCGCCGGAGTCGACGGCACCTTCACGGGAACGGCGGCGGGCGCTGCGGCGGCCGGCGACCAGGCCGTGGCCGTCATCGTCCCCGAGGCCAACAAGGGCGAGCTGACCTGGACGCTCGAGGGCACCAGCAACCTGGTGAACCTCGGCGTCGCCGAGGAGCAGGGCGACCACTTCGCCGCCTCCGGTGAGCTCGTGCCGGTCCGCGTGACCGACACCCGCCTCAACGGCCCGGCCTGGTCGGTCACCGGCCAGCTGAGCGACTTCCGCTCCGGCGAGAAGACGTTCTCGGGCAAGCACCTCGGCTGGACCCCCGAGGTCCTGGAGAACACGGGCGGTGCCGTCGCCGGCGCAGCCGTCCCCTCCGGGTTCGACTCGGGCAACGGCCTCGCCACGCCCCGCGTCCTCGGCTCCGCCGCGGCGCAGCACCCGACCGGATCCTCGGTCCTGGGCGCCGACCTCGACCTGAAGCTCCCGCTCTCGGTCGGAACCGGCACCTACACCGCGACGCTGACGCTCACCGCGCTCGGCTAGCACCGGTGGGGCGGCCTCCGGGCCGCCCCACCCTCCCCCCGTCTCCCCGCGAGACGCCACTCCGGTCCGCCCCGCTCGGCGTGCCGCGTACCGGAGCGGCGTCCCGCGGGGAGGCATCCCCCCTTGCAACGGAAGCCTGATCGATGTCGCTCATGCCACGCACCTCCCGCACCACCGCCGCCCTGCTGCTGATGACGCTCCTCGCAGCCGGCGGCCTCTCGGCTCAGGCGGGTGCCCAGGAGGCGGACCCCGCCTCCACGCCGGTCACCTGGGGGGTGCGCCCCGCCGACACCGAGCAGGGCAGCGAGCGGCCGAACTACGCGTACGCCCTCGATCCCGGCGGCCGCCTCAGCGACGCCCTGATCGTCTCCAACTACGACGACGAGGAGCAGACGTTCCGCGTCTACGGCTCCGACGGCTTCATCACCGAGGCCGGCCAGCTCGACCTGCTCCCCGCCGCGGAGCCCTCGACGCAGCTCGGCAGCTGGATCGCGTTCCCCGAGCCCGAGGTCACCGTGCCCGCCGGCGAGAGCGTGCAGGTCCCGTTCGAGGTCGTCGTCCCCGACGACGTGACCCCGGGCGACTACGCCGCGGGCGTCGTCTCCTCGATCCTGGTGCAGGGCGAGACCGGAGTCTCGGTCGACCGGCGCCTGGGCTCGCGGATGTACCTCCGCGTCGGCGGCGAGCTCGCCCCGCGCCTGTCGATCGACGGCCTCGCCGTCTCGTACGAGGGCGGCTGGAACCCCTTCGCCCCCGGCTCCGCGACAGTCGACTACACCGTGACCAACGCGGGCAACACCCGCATCGCGCCGGGCGCCGAGATCAGCGTCGCCGGCCTCTTCGGCCTCGCGCCGGTGTCCGCGACCGACCCGGAGCCGCTGCCCGAGCTCCTCCCCGGAACCTCCGTCTCGCGCACCGTGACCGTCGCCGGAGTCTGGCCGCTCTTCGTCGCGACCGCCCGCGCCGCGCTCTCGGGCACCGTCGTCACCGCCGACCAGGCCGCGCAGGCCGACTCCGCCGTCGTCGTCCCCGACGTGCCGGTCGCCACCGCCGAGACCTCGGCCGCGGCCGTGCCGTGGAGCGCCGTGCTCCTCCTCGCCCTGCTCATCGGGCTCATCGTGCTGACCGTCGTCCGCCGCCGCCGCCGGGCCGCGGGGGAGCAGGCGCGCATCGACGCCGCCGTCGCCGCCGCTCTCGGCGCCCAGCCGGAGGACGCCGACCGCGCGGAGGTCCGCTCCTGACCGGGTGCGGCCGACGCGGTCCGCGGGGGATCGCGCCGGCGCGGCCCGCCGCCTCCGGGCGCGAGGCCGCCGCTCTAGCGGACCGCCCGCCCCTCGGCGCGCAGCTGCTCGAGGAAGCCGTCCACCACGGCGGGGCTGAGCAGGTGCCCGCGCAGCATCAGCGCGGCACCGCGCACGCCCCCGCTGCCGCCCAGCTCGGCGGTCACCACGTCGAGCCGCTGCGTCGCGAGGGGGAGGGAGCGCTCGTCGATCACCGAGCGCACGGCCGTCAGGATCTCCGGGCTGGCGAGGGCGACCGCGCCGCCCAGCACGATGACGGAGGGGTTCAGCAGGCTCACGCAGGTGGCCAGCACCTCGCCGAGCTGCAGTCCCGCGATCCGCGCCGCCTCGACGGCCTCGGGATCGCGCGCCTTCAGCAGGTCGATCAGCTCGCGCACCGACTGCACGTCGCGGCCCGCCCGGGCGAGCCCGGCGGCCAGAGCGGAGCCGCCCGCGACCGCCTCGAGGTCCCCCTCCTGACCGCCCGCCGCGGCCGGGGCCGTGCGCGGCACCTGGACGTGGCCGAGATCACCCGCGGAGCCGAGGGCTCCGCGCTGGAGCAGCCCGGACGAGACGATGCCCGCGCCGATGCCGGTGCCGACCTTCACGAACATCAGGTCGAGGGCGTGCGGGAAGCGCGAGGCCCGCTCACCGAGCGCCAGCAGGTTCACGTCGTTGTCGACGAGCACCGTGGTGTCGTAGCGCCGGCGCACGAAGGCGGGGATGTCGAAGCCGTCCCAGCCGGGCATGATCGGCGGGCGCACCGGGCGGCCGCTCGCGTGCTCCACCGGGCCGGGCACGCCGACCCCGATGCCCGCGAGGGCGGAGCGGTCGACCCCGGCCGCGGCGAGGATCCCGTCGCAGACGTCGAGCGCGTGCCCGAGCACCGCCACGGGGCCCTGCGCGATGTCGAGCTCCTCGCGGCGCTCGGCGATGATGCGGCCGTCGAAGTCGGTCAGCGCGATGGTCGAGTGCGCCGCGCCCAGGTCGATGGCCAGGAGCGAGCGGACGGCCGGGTCGAAGACGAGACGCGCGGACGGACGGCCGCCGGTCGACGGAGCGCGGTCGAGGTGCGCGATCAGTCCGAGCTCGAAGAACTGCTCCAGGCGCGTCATCACTGCGGTCCGCGCGAGGCCCGTCTCCTCGACCAGCTCGGCGCGGGTGCGCGGTCGACCGTCGGCGAACAGCCTCAGCATGTCGCCGGTCGCGGTACCCGCGCGCTCGGCCACGCTCAGCTCCTTCTCTCGGCCCGGAGGACGGGTTCGGGGGACAGCACACCTGAGGAAACCAGTCGACGCACGGTTGCGCAATCTCGGCGGGCCCTGCGTGCGGGTCCTGCGCAACACGGCCGGCCGGAGGCGCGACGCGCGCCCGGCCGCGGCCCCTCCCCACTCCGATCGCCCGGGTGCGCCCCGACGATCGCCGCTCAGCCAGCCCTTCCAGACAGGAGAGAACGATGACCTCGTCCGACACCACCACCACAGGCGCCCCCCGATCGAGTGGGCGCATCGGCCTCTGGCTGATCGGGGCCCGGGGCAGCGTCGCCACCACGGCCGCCGTGGGCCTGCACGCCATCGCCGCCGGAGCCGCGCCCAGCTCGGGCTGCGCCACCGCGACCCCCGCCTTCGAGGACGTCCCGCTCGCCGGGTTCGCCGACATCGTCATCGGCGGCCACGACGTCTCGCCGACCCCGCTGCTCGAGAAGGCCACGGGCCTCGCGGCCGGCGGCATGTTCCCGACCTCGGTCGTCGCCGAGGTGGCCGACCGGATCGACGCGACCGACGCCGAGATCCGCCTCGCCCCCTCCGACGCCGCGTCGCAGCAGGAGGAGATCGACCGCCGGGCAGCCGACATCGTCGCCTTCCGCGAGCGCCACGGCCTCGCCCGGGTCGTCGTGATCGACGTCGCCTCGACCGAGGTGCTGCCGGCCGACCGTCCCGAGTTCCACGACCTCGCCGCTCTGCGCGCCGCCCTGGCGCGTCCGGGCGAGCGCCTCCTGCCGCCGAGCTCGATCGCCGCCCTCTCGGCCGTCGTCGCGGGCGCGGCCTACGCCTGCTTCACTCCCTCGACCGCGCTGGCTCTGCCGGCCCTGGAGGAGTGGGCCGCCGAGGCCGGGATCCCGATCGCCGGCCAGGACGGCAAGACGGGGGAGACCCTGCTCCGCAGCGTGCTCGCGCCGATGTTCACGGCGCGCGGGATGCGCGTGCTCTCGTGGGCGGGCGCGAACCTCCTCGGCGGCGGCGACGGGCAGACCCTCGCCGACCCGGAGGCGGTGCGCTCGAAGCTCGTCTCGAAGAACCGCGGACTGCGCAGCCTCCTCGGCGACGACGTCGTCACTCCGCTCCACATCGACAACGTCCCGGACCTCGGCGACGTCAAGACCGCCTGGGACCACGTGCACGCCGAGGGATTCCTCGGCTCGCGGATCACGGTGCAGACGATCTGGTCGGCGTACGACTCGGCACTCGCGGCGCCGCTGATCCTCGACCTCGCCCGCCTGCTGGCGCTCGCGGACGAGGCCGGCGTCTCGGGCCCCGTCGGCGAGCTCGGCTTCTTCTTCAAGGACCCGTGGGGCAGCGACGTGCACGGCTTCGCCGAGCAGACGGCCGAGCTGGTGGCCTGGTCCGCCCGCACCGGCGCCCTCGTCGCCGAGCGCCGCACCCCGGTGACGAGCGGGACGCGGAGCGATGGCTGAGCTGCGCGACTACCTCGAGCTGGTCCGCGCGAAGGCCGCGCTGACCGTGATCGGCGACACCGTCGCGGGCGGAGCGTGGGCGGGCCGCGGAGTGGGAGCGCGCACGGTCGCGCTCCCGCTAGCCTCGGCGCTGCTCTACTCGGCGGGCATGGCGCTCAACGACTACGCGGACGCCGAGCTCGACGCCCGGGAGCGGCCCGAGCGGCCGATCCCCTCGGGGCGCATCCGGCGCTCGGCGGCGCTGGGCACGGCGGCCGCGCTGACCGCGGCGGGGATCGCCGTGGCGGCCGTCGTGGACGGGCGGCGCTCGCTCGCGCTCTCGCTGCCGCTCGCGGCCGGGATCTGGTCGTACGACCTGCTCGCGAAGCCGACTCCGCTGGGCCCGGTCGTGATGGCGGCCTGCCGCGGTCTCGACGTGCTGCTCGGTGCGGGCGTCGACGGCGTGCGCGCGGCGGCCCCCGCCTCCGCCGCTGTGGCCGCGCACACGCTCGGCGTCACCGTGCTCTCGCGCGGCGAGGTGCACGGCACCACTCCGGTCACGGCGGGAGCGGTCTCGGCCGGCACCGCGGCGATCGCGCTGTCCACCGCGGCCGGCGCTCTGGCCGAGCGCCGGGCCGCCCCCGCCGCGGTCGTCGCCGCGGGCCTCGGCCGCTGGCTCCTGCTCGTGCTCACCGCGCAGCTGCAGGCCGTGCGGACGCCGACGGCCGCGGCCGCGCGGACGGCGACCCGCGCGGGCATCACCGGGATGATCCCGCTGCAGGCCGCGCTCGCCGGTCTGAAGCGTCCCGAGCTGGGGGCGGCGCTGCTCGCGCTCGACGCGCTCGGCTCCCTCCTGCTCCGCCGCCCGCGGACGGCGGACATCACATGAGCGCCACCGGACCCGTCCTCGGCTACGGCACCAACGGCTTCGCCGACCACACCCTCGACGACGCGCTCACGGTGATCCACGCCGCGGGGTACCGCGCCGTCGCGCTCACCCTCGGGCACCCGCACCTCGATCCCTTCGCGGCCGACTGGCGCGAGCGGACGCTGGCGCTCCGGTCGCGGCTCGACGAGCTGGGCCTGCGCGTGGTCGTCGAGACGGGCGCGCGGTACCTGCTCGACCCGTTCGCGAAGCACCGCCCCACGCTGGTCGACGAGGAGGCCGGCCCCCGCGTCCGCTTCCTCGAGCGCGCGATCGAGATCGCCGCGCTGCTGGGCGCCGACGCCGTCTCCCTCTGGTCGGGGGTCGTGCCGGCGGGCGCCGATGCGGCCGCTGCCTGGCGGCTGCTCGTCGAGCGCATGCGCGGCGTCGTCGCGACGGCCGAGCGCCACGGCGTGCGGCTGGCCGTCGAGCCCGAGCCGGGGATGCTGGTGGAGACGGTCGCCGACGCGCTGCTGCTGCGCCGCGAGCTCGGCGACCCGGAGTCGGTCGGGCTGACGGTCGACCTCGGCCACTGCGTCGTGGTGGAGCCGGACGGCGTGGTCGGAGCCCTCCGCAGCGCTGGGGACCTGCTCCTGAACGTGCAGGTCGACGACATGCTCCCGGAGCGGCACGAGCACCTCGAGCTCGGCACCGGATCGCTCGACCTCGCGGCCGCCTTCGCGACCCTCGCCGAGATCGGCTACCGCGGGATCGCCGCCGTCGAGCTGCCCCGGCACTCGCACGACGCGCCCCGCCTGGCCGTGGCGAGCCTCGCGGCGATGGAGGAGGCGCTCGGCGGCGCCTCCTCGCACGCCGAGCACCCGTGGACCGCGGCCGCCCGTTCCGCCGTCCTCGAGCGCCCGTCGCGGATCGAGCGCTTCTTCCCCGCCGCGGGCCGCGAGGCCGGACGCGAGCCGCTCCGGCCCGCCGAGGACCCGCACGGCCTCGTCCACGGCACGCACGACGACGCGGCCCGCGCCGCCCTGGTGCAGGCCGCGGCGCAGGCGCTCGGCGACGACGACCTGGCCGCTCTCCTCCTCCGCCTCTACCGCGGCGGGGACGGCGCCGAGCGCCGCGGAGTGCTGGCCGGGCTGAACGCCCTCGGCGACCCGGGACGGGCGACGACCCTCGCCGGCCTCGAGCTGACCGCCGACGCCCTGCGCGCCAACGACACCCGGCTCGTCGCCGCGGCGATGGGCTCCTTCGCCCGCCGACACCTCGACGCGCACGCCTGGCGGCACGGGGTGCTCAAGCTCGTCTTCCTCGGCGTCCCGCTCGCAGCGGTCGCCGGGCTGGAGGAGCGCAGCGACGCCGAGCTGCGCGCGATGGCCGGCCGCTTCGCCGACGAGCGCCGCGCGGCCGGGCGCCCGCTCCCGGACGATCTGGCGGTGCTCCTGCCGAGCTGACCGCCCCCGAACGCCGCCCCGACCGCGGGGCACCACCACCGATGAGAAAGGCGCGACGATGCGCATCTTCGACCCGCACATCCACATGACCTCCCGCACCACCGACGACTACCAGGCGATGTTCGACGCCGGCGTCCGCGCGGTCGTCGAACCCTCCTTCTGGCTCGGCCAGCCGCGCACGAACGTCGGCTCGTTCACGGACTACTTCGATGCCCTGATCGGCTGGGAGCGCTTCCGCGCCGCGCAGTTCGGCATCCGCCACCACTGCACCATCGGGCTCAACCCGAAGGAGGCGAACGACCCGCGCTGCCGGGCCGTCCTGCCCGAGCTCGACCGCTACCTCGCCAAGGACGGCGTCGTCGCGGTCGGCGAGACCGGCTACGACTCGCTCACCCCCGAGGAGGACCAGGTCTTCCGCCAGCAGCTCGAGCTCGCCGGCGAGCACGGCCTCCCCGCGATGGTGCACACCCCGCACCGCGACAAGGAGTCGGGCACCCGCCGCACCCTCGAGGTCGTCGCCGACTCGGGGCTCGAGCCCGGGCGGGTCCTCGTCGACCACCTCAACGAGGTCACCGTCGACGCGGTCCGCGACTCCGGCTGCTGGATGGGCTTCTCCATCTACCCCGACACGAAGATGGACGAGACCCGCCTGGTGACGCTGGTCGAGCGGATCGGGCTGGACCGCGTGCTGGTCAACTCCGCCGCCGACTGGGGCCGCTCCGACCCGCTCACGACCGCGAAGACCGGCCGCCTCCTCCTCGTCGCCGGCTTCAGCGCGGGCGACGTCGACCGGCTGCTCTGGCAGAACCCGGTCGAGTTCTACGGGCAGAGCGGACGCCTGGACCTCTCGCCCGTCGCGGGCTTCGACGTGCAGGAGTCGGCCGGCCGCACCTTCGAGGGCAACTCCGTGCTCCGGGGCGCGCCGCGCGTGGCGGAGGTCGTGTGATGCACCTCTCCTACTGCACCAACGTCCATCCCGCCGAGGACCTGGCCGGAGTCGTCCGCCAGCTCGACGTCTACGCCGGACCCGCGCGCGTGGCCGCCGGGCTCGCCCTGGTCGGAGTCGGCCTGTGGATCCCGCGCGACCTCGCGGCCCGCCTGGTCGCCAGCGCCGAGGACCGCGCCGTCCTCCGCGCGGCCCTGCAGCGCAACGGCCTGGAGGTGCGCACGCTCAACGCGTTCCCGTACGCCGCGTTCCACGCCGAGGTCGTGAAGCTCGACGTCTACCGCCCCGACTGGACCACGCCGGAGCGCCTGCAGTACACGATCGACTGCGCGCGGATCCTGGCCGACCTGCTGCCCGCCGGCGCCGACGGCAGCATCTCGACGCTGCCGCTGGGCTGGCGCGAGGGCTGGGGGCGGGAGCAGGACGAGGCCGCCTGCCGGAACCTCGCCCGGCTCGTCGAGGAGCTGCGCGACCTGCGCCGCTCCACGGGCCACGCGATCCGCCTGGCGATCGAGCCCGAGCCCGGCTGCATCCTCGACACCGTGGACGACGTCGTCGACTGGCTGCAGCCGCGGATCGGAGTGGTCGACCCGGCGTACGTGGGCGTGTGCCTCGACACCTGCCACCTCGCCGTCTCCTTCGCCGACCCGGTCTCGGCCGTCCGCCGCATCCGCGACGCGGGCCTGCGCGTGGTCAAGGTGCAGGCCTCGGCCGCGCTCCACCTGGAGGACCCCTCGGGCCGCGCCGCGCTCACCCCGTTCGTCGAGAAGCGCTACCTGCACCAGACCCGCGAGAACGGGATCGACGGAGTGCTCCGCGTCGACGACCTGCCTGAGGCGCTGGACACGCTCCCCGGCACCGGCCCGTGGCGCGTGCACTTCCACGTGCCGCTGCACCACCGGCCGGAGGCGCCGCTCTCGGCGACCACGGCCGTCCTGGCGGAGGCGGTCTCGGCGGTCGACGCCGCCTGGCCGTACGACGAGATCCACCTCGACGTCGAGACCTACACCTGGTCGGTGCTCGCCGACGCCCCGAGCGACCTCTCGACGGGCATCGGCGCCGAGCTCGCCTGGGCGGCCGCGCACCTGCTCACGCCCGCCTCCCGAGAGGCGCTGCTGGCGCCCCTCCTCCCGCAGGCGGCGGCGCTGTGAGGCCCGTGCTGCTGCTCGACGTGGTCGGGCTGACCTCGACGGCGCTCGCCGACATGCCCCGCCTCTCGCGGCTGGCCCGCGGGGGCGGGCGCCTGCCGCTGGACACGGTCCTGCCCGCGGTCACCTGCAGCGTGCAGTCGACCATGCTCACCGGCTCGATGCCCGCGCAGCACGGGATCGTCGGCAACGGCTGGTACTTCCGCGACCTCGGCGAGGTGCACCTGTGGCGCCAGCACAACCGCCTGGTCACGGGGGAGAAGGTCTGGGAGACCGCACGCCGGCTGAGCGGGGAGCCTTACCGCGCGGCCAACATCGGCTGGTGGTACGCGATGGGGGCGACGACCGACGTCACCGTCACTCCGCGCCCGATCTACCACGCCGACGGCCGCAAGTCGCCGGACGCGTACGTGCGCCCGCCGGCGCTGCACGACGAGCTGGTCTCGCGCTTCGGCGCCTTCCCGCTGTTCCAGTACTGGGGGCCGACCGCGTCGCTCCGCTCGACCCAGTGGATGGTCGACGCGACCCGGCATGTGCTGGCGGGCGACGGCTCCGGCCCGCCCGAGCTGACCACGGCGTACCTGCCGCACCTCGACTACGACCTCCAGCGCTTCGGACCGGACTCGCCCGAGGCGCGCCGGGCCGCGTCGGAGCTCGACGTGGTGCTCGCTCCGCTGCTCGACGACGCGGAGGCGCTGGGCGCGTCGGTGATCGTGGTCGCCGAGTACGGGATCGCCGACGCCGACACCCCGGTCGACGTGAACCGGGCGCTCCGCCGCGAGGGCCTGCTCGAGGTCTACGTGCAGGACGGCCGCGAGCAGCTGGACCCGTGGACGTCGCGCGCGTTCGCCGTCGCCGACCATCAGGTCGCCCACGTCTACGTGCAGGACGCGGCGGACCTGCCGCGGGTGCGCTCGATCCTCGAGGGGCTCGACGGCGTCGACGAGGTGCTCGACCGGGAGGCGCAGGCCCGCTACGGCCTCGACCACGAGCGCTCGGGGGAGTTCGTCGTGGTCGCCCGGCCGGGGGCGTGGTTCACCTACTACTACTGGCTCGACGACGACCGCGCGCCCGACTTCGCCCGCGGCGTCGACATCCACCGCAAGCCCGGCTACGACCCGGCCGAGCTCTTCTTCGATCCGGCCGACCCGCTGGTGAAGGCGAAGGCGGCGGGCAACCTTGCCAAGAAGGCGCTGGGGCTGCGCTACGCGATGAACCTGGTGCCCCTGGACGCGTCGCTCGTGCGCGGCACGCACGGGAGGCTGCCGTCCTCATCGGCCGACACCCCGCTCGTGCTGGCCTCGGACGCGGACCTGCTGCCGGCCGGAGCCGCGTCGCTCCCGGCCACCGCGGTGCGCGACCTGGTGCTCGCGGCGCACGGCCCGGCCCTCGCGAAGGAGGCGTCGGCGCTCGCGCGCTGAGGGAGGGGACGCCCGGCGGCCTGCGCTCGTGCGCGGGCTGCCGGGCTCTGAGGGATCAGCCGGGGTCGCCGCGGACCTTGAGAGCTCAGGCGAGCTCGCCGCGGGCCGCAGCGGGCTCAGGTCCTCGCCGCGGATTCAGGTCCTCGCCGCGGGCTTCGTCCGGGCCGCCGGGCGGCTCAGCGCGGCACGAGCCCGGTGAGCCGCGCCGTCAGCCGCTCGACGGGGCCGGCACCGAGGAACCGCCACCACAGCA
Source organism: Rathayibacter sp. AY1C2 (assembly GCF_002931195.1). NCBI lineage: Bacteria > Bacillati > Actinomycetota > Actinomycetes > Micrococcales > Microbacteriaceae > Rathayibacter > Rathayibacter sp. AY1C2. The sequence goes on from NZ_PSWG01000008.1 coordinate 41,302, forward strand.
CGGCGGCCGTGCACAAACCGAGCACGAGGGCGAGAGCGGCGAGCGGAGTGTCGGCGGAGTAGCCGAGGCCCGCCCGCGCGAGCGCTGCGACGAGAGCCACCTGCAGCACGTAGACCGAGAGCGCGAGCGTGCCGATCGCCCGGAGCGGCACCAGCAGCCGCTGGACAGCGGGGGAGCGCGACGTGGTCGACAGCACCACCGCGACGTAGGCCAGGAGCACGAGCCCGAGGTCGTGCAGGGTGTCCGGGAGGCTGCCGGAGGGCGACTCCACGCCGAGCAGGAGCGCGACCAGCGGCCGCACCGGGTACGCGACGACCGCGACCGCCGCGAGCGCCGGCAGCAGCCGGTCGCGCTGCGCGCCGTGCCGCAGCAGCAGGGCTCCGAGGAGGAAGAAGGGGAGCAGGTTGGTCGCGCGGTAGCTCGGCCCGGTGAAGAGCCAGAGGGCGAGCGGAGAGCCGGATGCGGCGGCGGCGACCGCGGCGTTCGCGGGCCCGGCGGCGAGCGCGAGCACGGCGGCCAGCGCGGCGATCGTCCGGGAGCGGAGGAGCAGCAGCGGCGTGCCGAGCACGAGCACGACGCCGAGGTACTGCAGCACGATCGCGATCCAGCTGCCCCAGGTCTCGAGCCAGACGCCGAGCGCCACGAGCACCGCGCCGCGGATCGCGTTCCGCAGCAGCACCCGCCCGGGGGAGGCACCGGGCCGCGCGAGCACCAGGGCCGCCGACATCCCCATCACCAGCGCGAACAGCGGCGACGCGAGATCGTTGACGTTCCACGCCAGGAACCCGACGACCCCCGTGCGCGCGCTCGGCACGAGCGGCATCGCGTGCGCGACGAGCATGGCCGCCACCGCCACTCCGCGCAGCACGTCGGGGGCGACCAGTCGGTCGTGCCGGAGTCGCGGAGCCGTCGCAGTCATCCCGCGAGAGTAGGCGCGCCCCCGCCGCCGCGCCCCGCGCGAGCGCACCTCGCGCCACCGGCCGTCCGCCGGGCCGACCGGCCGCGGCGCCGCCCGCCCCGCCCACGGGCGGCCGCGGCGCCGCCCGCTCCGCCGACGTGCGCTGCTGTCCGCTCCGCTCCGTCGGTCCGGGCCTCCGGCGGCCCGCTCCCACCCGTCGCTGACCGGCCGCGGCGCCGCCCGCTCCGCCGACGTGCGCTGCTGTCCGCTCCGCTCCGTCGGCCCGGCCTCCGGCCGCCCGCTCCGATCCGTCGCTAACGGCCCGTTCCGTCCTCCCGCACGGGCCGTTCGTGACGGATCGACGCCCGGCGCCCTCCGGCAGGCCCGCGCTCGCTCCGCATGCGGCGCCCAGTCGCGCCCGGCCCGCGCCGATCCGTCGCGAACGGCCCGTCCTGCGCTCCTCCGCGGGCCGTGAGCGACGGATCAGCGCCCACCCGCGCCGCCGCCTCGCGCGGATCCCCGCCGCGATGCCCCGGCCTCGCCCCGGCCTGCTCCGATGCGTCACGAACGGCTCCTTCCGTCCTCCCGAAGCGACCGTTCGTGACCCTTCGACGCCCGCTCGTCCGCACGCGCGCCCGCGCCGCCGCCTCGCGCTCGGCGCCGCCGCGACGTCCCGGCCTGCTCCGATGCGTCACGAACGGCTCCTTCCGCCCTCCCGAAGCGACCGATCGTGACCCCTCGACGCCCGCCCGCCCGCGAGCGGCCTGCACTCGGCCCGCACCGAGCACGACCGGGCATGCTGGACGGATGACCGACGCCGCCCCGTCCCCCGACCGCCCGCGCCGTGCCCGCAGCCAGCACGTGCTCACCGTGCTGCGGACCGAGCGCCTCACCGGCCACCTCGTCCGCGTGCACCTCGGCGGCGACGGGCTCGACGCGTTCCTCACCGAGTCCGACCCCGAGCGCCTCGCCGCGACCGACCGCTACGTGAAGCTCCTGCTCCCGCCGCGCGGCTCCGACCTCCAGCCGCCCTTCGACCTCGACGCGCTCCGGGCGAGCGTCGCCCCCGAGCAGCTGCCCGTGCGCCGCACCTACACCGTCCGCTCGGTCGACCTCGAGCGGCGCTCGATCGCCGTCGACTTCGTCGTGCACGGCGACGAAGGGGTGGCGGGACCGTGGGCGCTCGCCGCGACTCCCGGTGACCGGATCGCGCTCTCCGCGCCCGGCGGCGCCTGGTCGCCGAGCGCCGACCCCGAGGTCGTGCACCTGCTGCTCGGCGACGACTCCGCTCTGCCGGCGATCGCCTCCGCCCTCGAAGGGATGCCCGCGCACGCCCGCGGCCTCGTCCTGATCGAGGTGGACTCGGCCGCCGACGAGCTCGATCTTCCCGCTCCGGCCGGAGTGGAGGTGCGCTGGCTGCACCGCGGCGGTCTCGAGGCCGGCCGGGCGCTGGTCGTGGCCGTGCGGGCCGAGCCGAGGCTCGAGGGCGTGCTCGAGGTCTTCGCGCACGGCGAGCGCACGGCGATGAAGCAGCTGCGCGCCCTCCTGCAGGACGAGTGGGGCGTGGAGCGCCGGGCGCTCTCGCTCTCGGCCTACTGGGCTCTCGGCCGCGCCGAGGACCGCTTCCAGGCCGAGAAGCGCGAGCCGGTCGGCGCGATCTTCGCCGACTGACGCGGGAGCGCACTCCGTCCGCACACCTCCGGGAAGGGACCAGGTCACGATCACCACCCGGGACGGCTCGAGCCGCGAGGTCCCCGTCGACTCCCTCTACCGCCCGTGAGCGGGTCGCGGCACTCCCGTTCGGACGGGCCGGAGCAGGAGGGGACGGGTGCGCGCGTCCTGTCCACGCGCTTCACCGACGTCCACTACCTCGACGAGGGACCGGTGGACGGCACTCCGCTCGTGCTCGTGCACGGCTTCCCCGACGTCCCCGCCACCTGGGACGGCGTCCTGGAGCTGCTTCCCCCCGGGCTCCGGGTGGTGCGCCCCTTCCTGCGCGGGGGCGGGCGGACCCGTGTCGTCGACCCCGGGGCGCGGTCCGGGCAGGTGGCCGCGCTGGCCACCGACCTGCTCGATCTCCTCGAGGCGCTCGACCTCGGGCCTGTCGTGCTCGTCGGCCACGACTGGGGAGCGCGGACCGCTCACGCCGTCGCGGCGCTCGCGCCCGAGCGGGTCGGCGCACTGGTCACCCTCGCCACCGCGTACGGACCGTCGAGCGAGCTGAGCGGCGGCGAGGTCCTCGACGACGCCGCCGCGGCCTGGTATCGCTACTGGCTCTGCACGGCCGCGGGAGCGGAGGCGTTCCGGGGCGACCCGGCGCAGCTCGTCCGTTGGGCCTGGCGGGAGTGGTCGCCTCCGGGCTCCCTCCCGCCGGAGGCCCTGGAGGAGGTCCTCGCGGCGACGGCGACCAGCGGCTTCGCCGACACGGTCGTCGACTACTACCGGCACGGCGCCGGGGAGGCGCCCGGCCGGGCCGTGTACCGCGCCGCGCAGGAGGCCCTCGACGCCTGGCCGCGCATCGACGCGCCGACGACCTTCCTTCTCGGGACGGCCGACGGCTGCGAGACGCCCGCCCTCGCACGGGCGAACGGCCGGTACTTCTCCGCAGGCCGGGAGCTGATCGAGCTCGACGGCGTCGGCCACTTCGTGCAGCGCGAGGCCCCCGGGTCGGTCGCGGCCGCGATCCTCCGGCACCTCCGACCGGTCGTCCCCGCACCCGCGCCTCCCGTGACGCGCTAGAGCGTCTGCGGCCGCGGACGGTCCGTGCCCACCCCGCGGACGCTCCTGCTGGAGGCCGCGAGGAGCGAGGCGACGAGGACGAGCGCGGCGCAGCCGAGCAGGGTGCGGTCGAGCCCGACGAGGTCGGCGAGCGGGCCCACGAGCGCCTCCCCGAGCGGCACGGCGAGGAAGGAGCCGACCATGTCGTAGGAGTAGACCCGGGCGAGCGCCTCGCGGGGGACGTGGGTCTGCAGCGTCTGGTCCCAGGCGATGGCGAAGATCTCGAGCGCGACTCCGCCGAGGGCGAAGGCGAGGAGGAGGGCGGGGAGCGCCGGGAGGATCCCGAGGGCGGCGACGGGGACAGCCGTCACCGCCATGAGAGCGACGCCCGCCCCCAGCGCACGGCGGGGCCGCCAGCGCAGCGCGATCAGGGCCCCGATCACCAGACCGACGGTCTGTGCGGCGATCACGAGGCCCCACGCCGCTCGGCCGAAGGACCGGTCGGCGACGACCGGGCCGAGGACCGTGGTCGCGCCGACGAACGCGGCGTTGACGGCGGTGAACTGCGCCACGACGATCCACACCCAGCGCCGGCTCGTGAACTCCCGCCACCCCTCGCGGAGGTCGGCGAGGACGGAGGCGCCCGGGCCCGAGCGGACCGTCCGCGGCAGCCGCACACGGGAGTAGAGGACCGCGGCCAGGGCGAAGCCCGCGGCGTCGACCGCCAGCCCCCACCCGGGACCCACCAGTGCGACGAGCGCGGCCCCGGCCGAGGCGCCGACGATGCTCCCGCCGTTCAGGCCCAGGCGGAGCAGGGCGTTCGCCGGGCGGAGCTCGCCGACCGGCACCGTCTCGGGGACGAGGGCGGCCGCGGCGGGCAGGCTCATCGCCGCGACGGCGCCGTTGAGCACGCTGAGCACGACCAGGGCCGCGACGGTCGCCGTCCCCGTGATCACCATCACGGCGACCGCGGCCTGAGTGGCTGCCGCCGCGAGCGAGGTGCCGACGAGGATCACGGAGCGGGGGAGCCGGTCGGCGAGGACGCCGCCGAGCAGCAGGACGGCCACGTTGGCGAGGGAGCGCGCGGCGACGACGAGTCCGAGGTCCGTCGGCGAGCCCGTCAGGTCCAGCACGGCGAAGGCCAGGGCGATCGGAGCGACGGCGTTGCCGAGGACCCCGGTCGTGCGGGCGGCGAGGAGCCAGCGGAAGGGGCCGTGCGCGAGAGGACCGTGCGCCAGCGGCCCGCGCCCGTCGCGGGTCACGGCCGGCGGAGCGGGAACATCGCGGTCGTCATCGACACCGGTGCGGTACCGGGCGTCCTCGGCGGCCGGGCCGCCGCGTGCAGCAGCGCGGACGCCTCCCCGACGTGCCGCACCACCCGCCGCCAGACCTCGGGGTCGACCCAGAGCTCCGCGTCCGTCGAGAGCTGAGGACCGTCCGCCCGGCTCGACGAGCGCCGCCGGAGCTCCTCGATCAGGGCCTCGAGGTGCAGGTCCCGCTCCTCCTCCGGCCCGGCGTCCACTGACGCGGTCACGTCGAAGGGCCTTCCGGAGGCCTCGTGCCGGTACCTCTTCGCCTCGCCGCCCCGCAGGCGCACGGTCTCGACGACGGCCACGAGCCCGGCGCGCTCCAGCACGCGGAAGTGGTAGCTCGCCGTCGCCTGCGACAGCTGCAGCTCGCGGGCGGCCTCCGCGGCGCTCATCGCCGCTCCCGTCACCAGGGACAGCAGGCGGAGGCGGATCGGGTGCGCGGTGGCGCGCAGCTCGTCGAGAGAGGACATGCGGCCATGGTGTCCGGCGGCTCCAGCACCGTCAAACAGGGCTTTGGGGGTCGGGCGGCGCTCACCAGGCCGCTCTCGCGAGCGATCCGGAGGCTCCACCGGCGCTTCCGGGCTGCTCGCTCACCCCGGCGATCCGGGATCGGGGCCCGGAGTCGTCCTCCGGGCCCCGTCGCTCACACCTGGGCGGTGCCGCTGTCCTCGACCGGGCCGGTCGCGTCCGACTCCTCGGTGATCTCGGTGTCGGTCTCGTCGGCACGGTCGCGGAGCGCGTCGGCCATCGCGCCGGCGCCCTCGGCTCCGTGGTCGTGCTCGACCTGGTCGATCAGGCCGCCGAGCTTCTCGTCGTTGCTGGCGTCCTCGGCTCCGTCCATCACGGGGCTGTTCTGCTCGTTGTCGCTCATGGCGCTCCTCCTGGGTCGACCGGCCTCTGCGCCGGTGGTCCGACGCTACGCGCGCGGCCCGTGCGGTGCAGGTGATCGACGGGAATCGGCCAGTCCGGTATCAAGCGCTCGATGGGCGTTCCCGGTCATCCCCGAGTCGAGCGGATATCGCTTTCCACCCTCCGGAGAAGTGAGCGGATATCGACTGTCGAATGAGCCCCTATCGCTTTCCGGCGAGGTGAACAGTTCTCTCAGAGAAGTGCCCCTCGGAGACCCTCCCTGCTATGATCGGGCGACTTCTGCACCAGGGACCGGGGGGTCGTTCTCGGCGGACGATCGATCATCCACACGCCTGTTATCCCGATCATCACCAGTGAAGGCGCGTATGGCTTCGTATCTCTTCGTCTGCTCCGGCGGCGGGCATCTCAAGGAGATGTTCGCCCTCTCGGGGCTCCTCGGAGTCGACCCGGAGGAGCAGCACTGGGCGACCGTCGACAGCGCCCTCAGCCGCACCCTCCTCGCCGACCGGCGCGTGACCCACCTCGCCGATCCGCCGCCCCGCGCCGTGGTGCCGGTGCTCCGCAACGCGATGATCGGCCGCTCCCTGCTGGCCCGCGGGTCCTTCGACGCCGTCTTCAGCACCGGCGCCAGCCCCGCCCTCTCCTTCCTGCCGCTCGCGGCCTCGCGCGGCATCCCCGCGCACTACATCGAGAGCGCCGCCCGCGTGCTCGGCCCGTCGATGACCGGTCGGATCCTCGCCCGGGTCCCCGCCGTCTCGACCTACACCCAGTACCGCTCCTGGGCCGACGACCGCTGGAGCTTCGGCGGCTCGATCTTCGACACCTACCGCGTCGAGGACGTCGTCCCGCAGCCGATCCGCCGCGCCGTGGTCTCGGTCGGCACGCAGGACGGCTACCCGTTCCCCCGCTTCTTCGCCGCGCTCGCGCCGCTGCTCGAGGGCGTGGAGGTGCTCTGGCAGACCGGAGCGAACGACGTCTCCGGGCTCGGGATCGACGGCCGCCACTCCGTGCCGCACGACGAGCTCAACGCCGCGATGAAGGCGGCCGACGTCGTCATCGCGCACGGGGGAGTGGGCACCGCGCTCAGCGCCATCGAGCAGGGCCGGGTGCCGATCCTGGTCCCGCGCCGCGCCTCGTTCGGCGAGCACGTCGACGACCACCAGGTGCAGATCGCCACGCGCCTGGCCGACTCCGGCCTCGCGGTCACCGTCGACATCGAGGGCCTCTCCCGCGAGACGCTCGAACTCGCCGCGGCGAGGCGGGTCGTCTCCGCCGATTCCGCCGTGCCCTTCGTGGTGCACGAGACGGCCGAGAAGTCCTCGAGCCTCTCCCGCCGACTCTTCCCCTCCTCCCGCTGATCCCCGCCCGAGCGACCAGACGTGATGAGAACGACATCCACGCGTCATCCGCGGCCCGTACACTCTCGAATGGGTTGGGGGGCCGGACGTCACTTCATGTGCGTCGAATTCGGAATGGTCGGCCGACTCGACACTGATGGCGAAAGCTCCGAAGGATTCTCGATATGACTGACACCCCGCGCGGCCTCTCGCGCCGCCTCCTGCTCGCCGCCTCCGCTGTCGGAGCCGCCGCGACCGCCTCCGCTCTCGTAGCGACCCCGGCGCTCGCCGCGCCGAACTACAGCGTGATCCCGAGGCTCCCGGGCGAGGTCTCGCGCCTCGACACCAAGTTCTCGAAGAGCGGCAACAAGCCCTACGAGATCATCGATGTGAAGATCGGCGGCGACTCCACCCGCCTCTTCGTCCCGCACTCGGCGAAGCCGAAATCAGGCTCCTCGGTGCCGGTCGCCTGGTTCTACCACGCCAGCGGCAGCAGCTTCAGGGCCCTCGACAAGGCCTACTTCTACTCGGCCGATCCGCTCGTCGACCTGGGCTTCGTCAGCATCTGCCCGGACTTCGGCGGCCCGAGCAACTACACCAACCCCACGGCGCTCGCCGTGCAGACGGCCGCCACAGCCTGGGTGCAGAGCCTCTGGAACGTCCGCGGGAGCTTCCTCCGCTCGAACTCCGGCGGCGGCGCGATGATGTGCTGGGCCTACGCGAAGAAGATGGTGCCGAACATCTACGGGGCCTACCACGCCAGCAGCGTCTTCGACGTCGAGGACCTCGCGGCGCGCGACGACAGCGAGTCGAACCGCGTCCTCGCGGTGTACGGCGGAGACCGGGCGCTGATGCGCGCGACCAATCCCGCCCGTCTGCCGCAGGACGCGTGGAGGGGCATTCGTCTGCGCGTCAGCGCCGGCACGGCCGACCAGCTCGCTCCCGCGGAGCTCCACGGCGGACGCCTCCGCCGCCTCGCGCTCCCCGTCGCCAAGGAGGCGACGATCGCCTACCACAACAGCGCCGGCTACGAGGGCGGCCATGTCGTCCCGGACTTCACCAACAAGGACTCGGTCGGGACCTTCCGCCGCTGGCTCCAGGAGGGCCCCGCCTGATCCGCGGCAGGACCGACGCGACCCCTCCTCCCCGGGGGTCGGCGCCAGGGTCGAGCAGTGGAGGAGGAGGGCACGGCATCGCAGGCGTCCCAGCCGCCGAGAGGCGGCTCGCGAGGGCATCGCGATCCTCATCGAGGCCGACGGGACCACTCCCGTGCGCGCCGAGCCACCCGCCCCCTCCTCCACCACTCCGCTCCGACGCCAGAAGGACTCCCTGACGTGATCGACATCCTCCCGCGACGACTCCTCGTCGGCGCGCTCTTCTCGGTCGCCCTGGTGATCGTCCTCGGGATGGGGTACATCTTCTCGACCCGGGAGCCGGCCACCGGCCTCCTGGTGATCGCCGCCGGAGTCGGCGGCATCGTCGGCGCCTACGTGCTGCTGCGGGTCCCCGCGCACTGGCTGCCGGCGATGGCGCTCGCGTTCTTCGCGCTCGTCCCGACGCCGCTCACCCCCTCGACCCTGACGTTCCGCATGACGCTCTGGGCCGTCATCCTCGTGATCTGGGCGATCCGGCGCGGGCTCGCTCCCGAGCTGTGGCGCGCCCCCGTCAAGGCGTGGACCCGCGAGCTCGTGCTCTCCCCGTGGCGGGCCGTGGTGATCCTCGCGTTCATCGCCCTCATGCTCTGGTCGGCCGTCGCGACGGTGCGCAGCTCCTTCGCGAGCGAGGGCGTCTCATGGCTGTTCAGCTTCGCGATCTGCGTGGGCGTGCCGATGCTCGTCTTCGACGCCCAGCGCGAGGCCGTGCTGCTGCGCAAGACGTGGGTGATCCTCTCCGGGCTGCTCGCCCTCTACGCCGCCCTCGAGCTGGTCGCGCAGAGCTCCCCGATCCTCGGTGCCGTCTACGGCGCCCTCGGCTACGAGCAGGACCAGCACTGGTCGCTCTACCGCGCCGAGATCACCTTCGGCCACCCGCTGCTCGCCGGCACCTTCCTCACGGTGGGCGCCGGTCTCGCGTTCGGCTCCTGGCTCCAGGGCTCCCGCAAGTCGGACCTGCTGCTGGGCATCCTGGCCTCGGGCGGCGTCGTCGCGACCGTCTCGCGCGGACCGATGGCGGCCATCGCCGTCGCGGTCATCGTCGCGCTCGTCGCCGTGGGCTTCCTCAACCCGAACCGCTCGCTGCTCCGGCCCGGCTCGATCCTGATCGCCGGGCTCGTCGCGGGTGTCGGAGTCCTGAACTTCGAGCCCGTCACCGCCCGCAACAACAACCTCGACGCCTCCATCTCGGCCGGCGCCCGCGACCTCGCGGTGACCGTGTCGCTGAAGGCGGCCGAGCTCACGCACTGGCTCGGCTCCGGAGCGGCGACGTCCGGCATCAGCGGCAGGCGGTTCTCGGACGTCGTCATCGAGAACTCGTTCCTGCAGCTGCTGATCAGCGTCGGCATCCCCGGCCTGCTGCTCTTCGTGATCATGGTGGCCGCGATGTTCGGCGCCACGCTCAGCCGTCGCGACGTCGGTCCTGCGGCGGGCCTGCTCGGCTTCATGGTCTGCCTCGCCGGCTACAACGCCATCGACGCGGTCCGCCCCAGCCACCTGCTCCTGGGATTCCTCGTCATCATCTGCCTGAACCCGGTGCACGTCCCCGACTTCTCGAAGGGCATCCGGATGCGCCAGCCCCTCGGGGCGCGGATCTTCGACGCGCCGATGGCCGTCGGGATGCGGGGCGACCGGTGAGCCGCCGCTCCCGCAGGAACGACTCGTCGCCGGCCGCGCTCGTCGTCCAGCAGTCGCTCGCGCCGCCGGACTCGACGACGCAGTACGTCGACTCGATCGTCGACGGCCTGGCGCCCGGCGTCGAGCTGCTGTTCTTCTCCTGGCGCAGCGCCCTGCTCGCCGACTACGACGTGCTGCACGTGCACTGGCCCGAGCTGATGATCCGCGGCCGCAGCCCGCTGCACCGCTTCCTGCGCCGCCGCGCTCTCGACGTGCTGCTGGTGCGCCTCGCGCTCCAGCGCATCCCGCTCGTGCGCACGGTGCACAACCTGCACCCGCACGAGCTCGGTCCCGCCGCCGAGCGCCGCTCTCTGGCCCGGATCGACCGCGCGACCGACCTGTTCGTCCGCCTGAACCCCACGACCGTCACTCCCGGCCGGGCGCCCGCCGTCACGGTGCTGCACGGCCACTACCGCGACCAGTTCGCGCAGCACCCGCTGCCCGAGCGCGAGCACGGCCGCGTCCTCTACTTCGGCATCATCCGCCCCTACAAGGGCGTCGTCGAGCTGATGGACGTCTTCCGCGGCGTGGAGGACGACTCCCTCTCCCTGCACGTGGTCGGCAGCCCCAGCACGGGCCAGCGCGAGCTGGTCGAGGAGCGGGCCGCCCGCGACACCCGGGTGCGCACCACGCTCCGCCGGGTCGACGACGCCGAGATGGTCGACGAGATCGGCCGGGCCGAGCTGATCGTCCTGCCCTACCGCGAGATGCACAACTCCGGCTCGATCCTGGTCGCCCTCTCGCTCGGCCGGCCGATCCTGGTGCCGTGCACGCCCACCAACACGGCCCTGGCCGAGGAGGTCGGCAGCGACTGGGTGATCGAGTACGACGGCGATCTCACGCCCGAGCTGATCACCTCCGCCCTCGAGCGCACGCGCACCCGTCCGCCGGAGGGGCTCCCCGCCCTCTCCGGTCGCGACTGGGACGTGCTCGGACTCCAGCTCAAGAAGGCCTACGAGGGCGCGATCGCCACCAAGAAGGGCTCGACCCGATGACCGGGACCACGCAGAAGCCGTCTCCGAGCCTCGGCCGCTCCGCGAGCCGCGGCGCCGCCGTCACGATCGGCGGGCAGGCGATCCGCATCGCCGTCCAGCTGGGCAGCATCGTCGTCCTCGCGCGCCTGCTCGCGCCGGCCGACTACGGCCTGCTCGCGATGGTCACGGCGATCATCGGCATCGGCGAGATCTTCCGCGACTTCGGCCTCTCCTCCGCCGCCATCCAGGCGAAGGAGATCACGCCGGGCCAGAAGAGCAACCTGTTCTGGATGAACGCGGGCATCGGCCTCACCCTCACCCTGCTGGTCATCGCGGCCTCGTGGCCGATCGCCGCCCTCTACGGCGACGACCGGCTCCAGCTGCTGACCGTCGTGCTCTCCTCGACGTTCCTCCTCAACGGGATCTCGACGCAGTTCCGCGCCGACCTCGCCCGGCACCTCCGCTTCGTGAAGCTCACCCTGGTCGACATCGTCGGCCAGGTGCTGGGCCTCGTGGTCGGCGTGCTGATGGCGCTCGGCGGCGCCGGCTACTGGGCGCTGGCCGCGAGCCAGGTCGTGCAGCCGCTCATCGGCGTGCTGATGCTGGTCTTCATCACGGGCTGGCGTCCCGGCCGCTACCGCCGCGGCGAGGCGATGGGCCACTTCCTCCGCTACGGAGGCGGCGTCTTCGCGACCCAGGCGCTGACCTACGCGAGCAAGAACGTCGACTCCGTCATCATCGGCGCGCGCTTCGGCCCGGTCGACCTGGGCCTCTACAACCGCGCGTTCCAGCTGATGATGCTGCCGCTGCAGCAGCTGAACGCCCCGGCTCAGCGCGTCGCCCTGCCCGTGCTCTCCAAGCTGCAGGACGAGCGCGAGCGGTTCCGCACGTTCATCCTCTTCGGCCAGTCGGCGATGCTGACGGTGATGGGCCTCGTGCTCGCCGTCCTGGGCTCCCAGTCCGACTCGGTCATCCGGATCCTGCTGGGGGAGCGCTGGCTCGCCTCGGTCCCGATCTTCCAGATCCTGCTCGTGGCCGGGTTCTTCCAGGCCACGGCGTACTGCTCCTGGTGGGTGTTCCTCTCCAAGGGCCTCGTGCGCCAGAGCGTCTGGTACAGCCTGGCGACCCGCCCGCTGATGGTCGTCCTGATCCTGCTCGGCTCCAACTGGGGAGTGACGGGCGTCGCGGTCGCGTACGCCGGCTCGCTCGCCCTCACCTGGCCGATCGCGCTGATCTGGATCGGCCGCACCTCCGACGCCCCCGCCCGCGAGATGTTCACCAACGGCCTCCGCAGCGGCATCGCGTTCGGCTCGATCACGGTGGGCTCCTTCTTCTCCACCGTCTGGATCGCCGCCGACCAGCCCGTCCTCCGCCTCCTCGTGGGCGGTGCCGCCGTCCTGGTCGGGGTCGGGCTCTGGATGCTGATCCTCCCCGCGTTCCGCCGCCAGATCCTCGGCCTCGCCGACCTGCGCCGCCACTTCCGCCGCAGCCGCCCGGCCGCCGCTCCCGCCCCGGCCACGGTCGACGCCACCAGCCCCACCGGCGACAGCGCGCTGGTCGACGGAGCCGTCACGGCCGGCACCCCCGACTCCGAGCGGCCTCCCGCCGCCGTCCCCCCCACCGAAAGAGATCGATGAAACTCAAGCTCGGCGTCGTCAAGTCCTGGAAGAAGGACTTCGTCACGACGACCCGCCTGCCCGCCCGCCGCGACGCGGCGGTGCTCCGCGCCGCCCTCGCGGACCTCCGACCCGAGCCCGAGTCGCACCTCGTGATCGCCGCTCCCGGCAGCGGCAACATCGGCGACCAGGCGATGCTGGAGGCGTTCCTCGAGAACACCACCGGTCCCGTCGTGGTCGTCCAGCGCTACGCCGGCGACGTCGTGATCCCCGAGGAGCAGGCCGACCGGGTCGAGGTCGTCGAGCTCCCGCACCTGGTCTACGGAGTGGGCGACGCGCACGCCGCCGACCTCCGCGCCTACGCCGCGCTGATCCGCCGCGCCCGCTCGGTCTCGGTCGTCGGCGCCGACATGATGGACGGCAAGTACAGCCTCCGCGGCTCGGTCCGCCGCTCCCTGCTCGCGCAGGCGGCCGCCGAGGCAGGGGTGCCCACGCGCATCCTCGGCTTCTCCTGGAACGCGGCGGCCCGCCTCGCCGCCCGCCGCTCCCTGATCGCCGCCTCCCGCGCCGGCGTCGTCCCGATGCTCCGCGATCCGCTCTCGGCGGAGCGCGCCCGGAGCATCGGCGTGCAGCGCGTCGAGGAGGTCACGGACATCGTCTTCTCGGCGCGCACCCGCGACCGCAGCTTCCGCGAGGGGCTGGGGCTGCCCGAGGGCGTCCCCTTCGCTCTCGTGAACGCGAGCGCCCTCGTCGCCGGCATGGTCGACCAGGTGCCGGAGTACGAGCGCATCGTCGACCGCCTCCGCGCCGCCGGCGTGCATGTCGTGCTCCTCCCGCACGTCTCCCGCCCCATCGGCGACGACAAGGTGGCCGTTCGCGCGGTCGCCGAGCGCGTCGGATCCGAGGGCGTCACCGTCGTCGACCGCGTGCTCATGCCCGCCGAGATCCGCGGCCTCGCCGAGGACGCCCTGCTGACCGTCACCGGCCGCATGCACCTCGCGATCATGTCGCTCTCGCTCGGCGTCCCCGCGATCACCCTCGCCACCCAGGGCAAGGTCGAGGGCATCATGCGCCTCATCGGCCTGCCGCAGCTGTGCGTCGAGCCGGTCCCCGGCTTCGCCGACCGCGTCCTCCCGGTGATCGACCGCATCCTCGCGGAGCCGGGCGACGGCGGCGTGCGCGCCACCATCGACGCGGCCATGCCCGAGGTGCGCCGCCTCTCGGCGCTCAACACCCGCGGCCTCGGCGCGGAGGTCGTGCGATGAGCGCGGCGCAGGAGAAGGGACCGCGCATGCGGATCATGTTCGTCGTCACGTCGCTGCACGGCGGCGGGGCCGAGTTCGTCGCCCGCACGTGGATGGGCTGGCTCCTCGAGCAGGGCCACCACGTCGACGTCGTCACCACCTCGGTGAAGGGCACCGACGAGTACCTCCCCGAGGGCGCGGTGCTGCACCGCATCGGCGAGGGCAAGGGCCACGTCGGCAAGGCGCGGATGCTCAAGGAGCTGTTCCGCCGCCGCACCCCCGACGTCGCGGTCGCCCTGCAGGGCTACCCGAACATCGTGCTCCTGGCCTCGGCCGAGATGACCGCGAAGGCGGACCGCCCGAAGACCATCGTGAGCGAGCGCAACCTCGTCTCGCTCGGCATCCCGGGCTTCTCGAGGACCCAGAAGGTGCAGCTCGGGCTCGCCAAGACGCTCTACCGCCGCGCCGACCACGTCATCGCGATCTCGCACCCCGTCGCGGGCGAGCTCGTCGCCGGCTTCGGCGTCTCGGGCGAGCGCTGCACCGTCGTGCCGAACCCGGCGACCGCCAAGGTCGACCGCTCGCGCCAGGTCTCGCGCACCCCCGGCACCGCGGCGGGCCTGCAGATCGTGCTGCCCTGCCGCCTCGTCGTCCAGAAGCGCCCCGAGCTCGCGATCCTCGCGGCCGAGGAGCTGGAGCGCCGCGGCATCCCCGCGAAGGTCGTCTCCTTCGGGGGCGGCCCGCTGCTCGGCAGCATGAAGGCGGAGGCGACCGCGCGCGGCGTGGACTTCCAGGACATGGGCTGGGTCGAGGACTGGTTCCACCACTTCGACGAGAACGCCGTCGTGCTGCTCCCGTCGCTGCGCGAGGGCTTCGGCAACGTGCTGGTCGAGGCGGCCGCCGCCGGCGTCCCCTCGGTCGCCGTGTCCGGGGCGCTCGGAGTCGCGGACGCGATCGTCCCCGGCCTGACCGGCGAGCTCGCGCTCACCCCCTCCGCCTCCGACCTCGCCGACGCGCTGATCCGCGCGAGCGAGCTCGAGATCACCGGCATCGACCGCTGGCTCGACCGCTTCTCGCTGGAGTCCAGCGGCCGCGACCTCGAGACGGTGCTCCGCCGGGTCGTGGGGCAGAAGTGACCCTCGTCTCGGTGGTGGTCCCGGCGCACCAGGAGGAGGCGCACCTCGCCTCCGCCCTGGAGCGCCTGCTGCGGCAGACCCACGCCGAGCTCGAGATCCTCGTGGTCGACGACGCCTCGACCGACGGGACGGAGGCGATCGGCCGCGCGTTCGCCGAGGAGCACGAGCGGATCCGCTACCTCCGCCAGGACGAGAACCAGGGCGTCGCCGCCGCTCGCGAGCGCGCCGTCGGCGAGGCCGCCGGCGAATGGGTCTGGCTGGTCGACGCCGACGACGAGTGGCCGGAGACCGCGGTCGAGGCCATGCTCTCGGCGGGGGAGGCGGGCCGCGCCGACGTGGTGGTCGCCCAGGCGGTCACGGTCGACGCCACCGGATCCACGCCCGTCGGCTCCCTGCGCGGCCCGCTCGCGCTCTCGGGCCGGGGCGCCTTCACCGCGCTCCTGGTCGGGGAGCTGACCGGGCACCTCTGGAACAAGCTGTTCCGCCGCGAGCTGTTCGACGGCATCGAGTTCACGCGGATCCGCCAGCACTCGGACCAGGCGCAGGTCGCGCAGCTGCTCGCCGCGGCCGACGAGGTCGTCGTCGTCCCCGACTCCGTCTACGAGTACCGCCTCCGCTCCGGCTCGATCATCCGCTCGGGCGCGAAGCGCGCCGACTCGCTCGCCGGGCTCGCCGCCGTGATCGAGCGGACGGCCCGCGGGCTCGACCCGCGCATCCTCGACTCGCAGGACTACTCCTACTACCGCGCGCGCTTCTCCCTGCTCTCCCGCTTCAAGGACGCCACCTCGGGCGCGCACAGTCCCGAGGAGGCGGACCGGCTCTGGCGGGCCGCGCACGACGAGGCGGGACTCCGGCACCTGGTCGCGCTCGTGCGCCGGCGCGACCTCAAGCGCTCCGTCCTCTTCGGGCTCGCCGCCGCGGCGCCCGCGCTCTACCGAGCGGCGATGAGCGCCGGGAACGGACGCCGGTGACCGTCGTCTCCCAGGTGCGCGGAGAGGCCGGAGTGCGCTTTCCGGCAATCGAGTCCTCGTCACTATTCCGTCGAATGTGCGGCGCGGACGATACACCCTTAGTCTTGATCCTCGGTCGCATTCTGCGACCGAGCCTGCGTCCTTCTCTGAGCCTTGTTCACCTCGGATGGAATTCACGAGCGGTACGACCGGGCACAAGGGGGAGAGAATGAAGCTGCTGAAGCCTGCGGGCGGGGCCCGACGCGAATGGGTGGATTTCGCCAAGGGTGCCGCCATCCTGATGGTCGTGTACTACCACACGTCGTTGTACCTCGGTGACATCGGGGTCGAGAACACTCTCGGCCGCATCAAGGTCGTGTTCGAGCTGTTCCCGATGCCCCTCTTCTTCCTGGTGTCCGGTCTCTTCGGCTCGCGCATCCGCACCTGGAGCTTCGGCGACCTCTGGCGCCGCAGGCTGTACCCGCTGCTCTGGCTCTACGTGGTCTGGTCCGTGATCCGCATGGCCTTCTACCTGGTCGTGCCGCTCGCGAACGGCGGACTCGGCGAGCTCCCCGCGACCGACCCGCTCAACCTGCTCCTGCTGTTCTTCTGGCCCAGCAGCAGCTACTGGTTCATCTACGGCCTCGTCCTCTTCACGCTCGGCGCGTGGCTCCTGCGCAAGGTCGACCACCGCGTGCAGGTCGCCCTCGCCGCGGTGATGGGGACGATGTTCACCACCGGTCTCCTCAACACGACCAACGTGGGCTGGAACCGCATCGGCGCCCTGTTCGTCTTCTTCCTGGTGGGCACGCTCTACTCGAAGAGGATCATCGACTTCGTCGAGCAGAAGGGGAGCCGCGCGTTCCTCTACGTCACTCCGGTCTTCGTCGTGCTGAGCGCGGTGCTCTTCCTCTTCCCGATCCGCTGGGTGCCGTTCCTCGCCCTCGCCGGCCAGATGGCCGCCGTCGCGATGGGCATCCTCGTGTCGCGGGCCCTCTCCCGAGTGCGATTCCTGAACTTCTTCACGATCTGCGGCGAGCGCAGCCTGCACATCTACCTGCTGCACCTCTACTTCATCGTGATCGCCATCACGATCCTGCGGGTGATCCTCCCCGAGGACCGCTCCGAGATCGGCGGCTTCGAGGTGCCGCTGCTGCTGGTCGTGATGGTGCTCGCGGTCGTCCTCTCGCTCTTCGTGACCCGCTACCTCTCGAAGGTCAAGTGGATCTACGTCCCCCCGGCCGCCCTCGGCGGCCCCGGCAAGCGGCGCAAGCCCGTGCCCGTCCCTGCGCGCGGCCCCGGAGTCGTCTCCGATCCCGTCGCGGTCCCGGCCGATGAGCCCGGCACCTCCCCCAGTTACGAGAAGAAGAGAGCGGAGTCCCACGAGTGAAGACGACACGAGCACGCAGAGCCGGAGTCCTGGCGGCCGTCGTGGCCGTCGCCCTCGGGCTGGCCGGCTGCTCCTCGCAGCCCGAGCCCGTCCGCACGCCCGACGGCTTCACGACGGAGAAGGCGATCGAGTACCGCTCGGTCGACGGCGTCTCGCTGAAGGCCGACGCCTGCCTCCCCACCGCGGGCGGCACCGACCGCCCCGCGCTGCTGATGCTGCACGGCGGAGGGTTCGTCGACGGTGCCCGCGACGAGGGCGGGATGACCGAGCTCTGCGAGTACTACGCCGAGCGCGGCTTCGTCTCGGTCTCCGTCGACTACCGTCTCCTCCAGGACAGCCGGTACCCCGGCCAGATCGAGGACGCGCAGGCCGCCGTGGAGTGGCTGCGCGAGCCCGCGCAGGTCACGCGCTTCGGCCTCGACCCCGCCCGCATCGGCGTGATGGGCAGCTCCGCCGGAGCGATCATCGGAGCGACCATGGGCACGCTCGGCGAGGGCTCCCTCACCGAGGGCTCGCGGGTCAAGACGGTCGTCGCCTTCTCGGCGGTCGCCGACATGACCGAGACCGGGATGTCGCTGGGCACGCCGGTGCCCGAGGCGAAGGAGCAGATCCTCTCCTACCTGGACTGCGACGAGATCGACTCGACGACCTGCCCGCAGAGCATCCCCGCGTCGCCGATCACCTCGGTCGACTCCACGGACGCCCCGCAGATCTGGCTGACCTCCGAGGACGAGCTCGTCCCGGTCGAGCAGGCCGACGCGATGCAGGTCGCCCTGCAGGACGCCGGAGTGGCGTCCGAGGTCGGCGTGGACGGCTCCGGCCACCACGGGCTCCAGAACAACACCCCGAACAACAAGAAGGCGATCCTCGCCTTCCTGCAGGCCCACCTCTGATCCACCGCTCCCGCGCGAAACCTCGCGGCCGGGTCCGCGCAACGCGGACGACACATCACGACGCTACAGTCAGACCCCCTGCACTCCGGTGCAGTCGACGAAAGGGACACCACACACCATGACCTTGAACGGACTGTTCGCCGGCATCGGCCGGAGGTGGGTCTACATCGTCGCCTTCGCTCTGCTCGGCGCCGTGGCGGCCCTGGTACTCAACGCCGTCCTCCTCCCGCAGTACAAGGCGGACGCACGCGTGTACGTCGCGGTCTCCTCGTCCGGAGTCCTCTCGACCGCGGACCGGGTCGCGGCCAACAGCGCCGCCTCCCAGGCCACGGTCACCTCCGTCGCCCTCGGCACCTCGGACACCGTCCTGCAGGGCGTCATCGACGGCCTCGGCATCGACGAGCCCATCGAGGAATTCGCCAAGCGCGTGACCGTCCTCGCCGAGCCGGAGTCCGTGGTCATCACGATCTCGGCCACCGACCCCTCGCCCGAGCAGGCCGCGGTCATCGCCAACGCGGTCGCCGCCCAGCTCGACGCGGCCGTGAAGGGCGCCGATCCGGCGACCACCACGAACGGCGTCGCCGTCCCGCAGATCCAGCTCCAGGTGCTCAGCCAGGCGCTCCCGCCGGAGCTGCCGGTCACCGGTGGCATCCTCGTCCTGCTCGCGCTCGGCATCCTCGGCGGCGCCGTGGTCGGCGTGGGAGTGGCGATCGTGATGACCGCCCTCGACCGCCGCCTCCGCAGCGGCGACGACGTCCGCTCCGCGATCGACCGGCCGCTGCTGGGCATCGTCCCGGTCAAGGCCACCAAGCTCGACGAGATGCTGAACTCGACCGAGATCCCGGCCCGCTACTCGGCCGTGGCGTTCGAGCTCTCCGCCATCGCGCGCACCCGCTCGTACTCCTCCTTCGCGATCGCCCCGGCGTCCGAGAAGACCCCGCACACCGCCAGCGCGGTGCTGCTCGCCAAGGCGCTGGCCGTGCTCGGCTCGTCCGTCGTGATCGTGGACGGCACCGCCGAGGGCTCGGCTCTCGCTTCCGCCTCGGGCGGACGCCCGGGCCTGCGCGAGGTGCTCGCCGGAGCCGCCTCGCTCGACGACGCGATCATCAAGCGCTCGACCGACCGCGTCGACCTGCTCCCCGCGGGCGGCGCCCAGGCCGGTACGCCGATGCCGACCGACGCCCTCCGCGCGCTGGTCGAGGAGCTCGAGAAGGTCTACGACATCGTCCTGATCGTCACCGGCACCCTCGGCGCGACCGAGCAGTCGCCGACCTTCCGCGGCGTGGCCGACGGCGCCGTCCTCGTCCTGATCGAGGGCAAGGTCGACTCGCCCCAGGCCGCCGCCGACGTGCACTGGATCGAGACCGCCGGCACCCCCGTGGTCGGCGCGGTCGTCCTGGCCCGCCACAAGCTGCAGAAGGCCCCCGCGATCGTCTGATCGCGTCCTCGCACGCTGCGGAAGAGCGCACCCCGGCCCCGGCCGCGGTGCGCTCTTCCGCATCCGGGGACTGCGCGGTGCCCGGCGGGGGCCCGGCTTGCCCTCTGTCCGGACCCAGCCGGCCCATCCGACGCCTGGCCGGCACTCCAGCCCCCTCCACCCCTCCGCGAGCCCGTTCACTCCGCGAGCCCGCAGAACTCGCGGTACTCGCGCGCGACTCCGCCCACCTCCGCGGACTCGGCAGGAGGCGGCGTCACCGTCCGGGCCCGCGGGCTCTCCGGGGCCCGGCCGACCGGTCCGTCCCTTTTCAGCGTCTCCAGCGCCCGCCGTGGCCTGATCACGTGCCTCACCGGCTCTCGGGAGCTCGCTCACCCCGCGAGCCCCCTCAAGTCGCAGTACTCGCGCGCGACTCCGCCCACTTCCGCGGACTCGACAGGAGGCGGCGTCGCCGTCCGGGCCCGCTCGACTCCCCGCGACCTGCCCGGCCCGTCCAGCCCTCTCCAGCGCCCGCCGTGGCCGGACCAGGTGCCTCACCGGCTCCCGGGAGCCCGCTCACCCCGCGAGTCCGCAGAAGTCGCCGTACTGGCGCGCGACTCTGCCGACTCCCGCGTGGTCGGCGGGAGGCGGGCAGACGCAGAACCGCCGCCGTCGAGGGGACGACGGCGGCGGTTCTGCGCGCGGGGAGCGGATCAGGTCACGGCGTGCAGGCCACGTTCCCGATCAGGTCCTTCCCGGAGTTGGAGCAGCTCAGCGTGTTTCCGCTGGTGGACCAGTTGGACGGCTGGTGGAGGTAGACCACCGCGTTGCTGGTCTTCAGCGCGAGGTTGCCGCTGATGGTGTTGTCGTTGCCCGAGCCGTCGGCGCGGGTGATCACCTGGTAGCCGTAGGTGGTGGTGCCCGCGGCGGAGTTGCCCGCGGCCAGCCAGCTGTTGCCCGAGACCAGGATCAGCGAGACGACGTCCGAGGCGAGCCGCGATCCGCCGAGGACCGTGTTCCCGATGATGTCGCCGTCGAGGGTGCCCTCCTTGGCCTCGATCGGCTCGGCGCCGGTGTCGCTGATCGCGTTATCCACGACCGCGATGCGGGCCGTGCGGTCAGGGTTGCAGCTGTTGTACTCGCACCAGTTGCGGTCGGAGGTGCCGACGTAGACGCCCTCGCCGTACTTGGCGGAGACGAGGCCGGTGCGGCGGATGGTGCTGCCGACGATCAGGGAGTCGGTGGTCTGGTTGCGGAAGTGGACCGCCTCGTAGCCGATCTCACTCACCGTCAGGCCGGCCATCTGGACGCCCTTGCTGGCGAGCACCTGGATGCCCTGGAAGGAGCTGCGGACCGAGAAGCCCACGAGGTGCACGTCGCTCACCGTGTTCAGGATGAGCGCGGTGCCGCTCGAGGTGGATCCGGAGGTGAGGACCGCGTTGGGCGAGCCGCAGATCCAGATCGACCCGGGCTGGGCGGCGGTGCCGCGGAGGGCGAACTTGCCGGTGTAGACGCCGTCGGCCAGGCGGATGACGTCGCCGGAGGAGGGGTTGGTCAGGGCCGTGACGAGCTGCGCCGAGGTCGACACCGTCTTGGTGGCGGCGGGGCAGTCGAATGCCGCGAGCAGCGAGGCCCGGGAGGCGAGGAGGTCGGCCGTGGTGGTGGCCGACTCCTTCAGCCGCGAGTCGCGGCCGGCGTCGTCGGTCGCCGTGACGGTGTACGTGTAGGCGCGTCCCGCCTCGGCGGTCTCGTCGCGGTACTGGCGCACCGGGTCGGCGACGGTGCCGACGACCGTGTCGCCGGAGCCGTCCTCGTTCGAGCGGTGCACGTCGTACGAGACGACCCGGGAGCTGAAGGGCGCGTCCCAGGCGACGGTGTAGCCGTCGGTCAGGGGGGAGAGCTCCACGGCGTCGGTCGCGAGGCCGTCCTCGGCGAGGACGAACGCGTCGATGATCAGGTTCTTGTCGGTCGACTGGGAGTTCTTCGTCCCCGTGTAGGAGATGGTCACGGTGTGCGTGCCCTCGGCGAGGTCGGTCGTCTCGTAGACCGGCACCTGGTACTGCGCGGTCGAGCTGTAGCGGTCGACCTTGGTGACGGGTCCGCCGTCGACCGAGACCGCGGCGATGCCGGAGGAGGAGGTCTTCCGGCTGATCCAGCGCCACGACGTGCCGACGAAGGTGAACTTCACCGATCCGGCGGAGGTCAGGTACTTCATCCCGCCGCCGCTGTCGCCGCCCGCCATCGATCTCCACGAGCCGGTGTACTGAAGCGCGGGGTCGGTCTCCTGCACGAGGAGGCTGGTCGCTCCGGAGGGGTCGAGCACGGGGCCGTCGTCCTCGCCGCCGCCGGTCTCGTCGGTCGGCTCCTCGGTGGCGGGAGTCGCGCGGGTGATGTCGAACGCGTCGATGACGAGGTTCTTGTCGCTCGCGGAGCTGTTGGCCGTGCCGCTCCAGGCGATCTTGACCGTGTGGACGGTGTCGGCGAGGTCCTTCTTCGTGAACACCGGGACCTGGTACGCCGTGGTCTTCGTGTACCGGTCGACCGAGGTGCTCGCGCCGTCGACCGTGACGGTGGCGATGCCGGCGGAGGCGGTGGTGCGGCTGACCCAGCTGAAGCCGGTGCCGCGGAAGCTGAACGAGACGGAGCCGGTGCTGTTGAGGAACTTGATCCCGCCGCCGCTGTCGCCGCCCGTCATCGTGCGCCACGAGCCGCTGTAGGTCAGCGAGGAGTTCGTCTCCTGGATCCGCGTGCTCTGCCCGGCGCCCGGGTCGAGAGTGGCCGCGGAGGCGGCGGGCGCCGTGAGGGGGGCGACCAGGATGCCGAGAGCGGCGATCAGAGCGGTGGTGAGGGAGAGGCGTGCGCGTCGTCGGCGAGGGCGGGTCGGGTCTGGCGTCGTCTGAGGATTCACGATCGGCTCCGGGTCTTCGAGGGGGCGTCGGGGGCGGTTCGAGGGGGCTGCTCAAGGGGGTGGTGCTGGTCCTCCCGACGCTATAGACGGGCCTTGCGACTGGTGGCTGGATGAGACGGATTCAGGTTGTAGTGCCCCATTCGGGCGTGGTGGTCGGGCTTGTATCAGCGATTCCGCTGAAGGACTGGCGAACCGCCGCGCGTGCGTGTACACGGAACGGTCACACGCGCTGTCGACGACGGATCGGAGGGCGGACGTCGGATCGGGAGGGGACTCCGGGGATGCCCGTCCGCGGAGTGGACGGGGGGGAGTGCTGCTCGGTCGAGGAACGGCGACCCTATCCGGCGACTCTGGACACGGCCCCGGGCCGGGCCGCTGGGCGAGAGAATTGACCGGGCGTTCACCGGGCCGACCCCGCGCCGAAACACTGCGATGATGGGCTCTCCACTGGTGATCGCCGTCGCACCCGCGTCGCGGATCACCCGCCGCGGGCGAGCGGCGGTCCCGACGAGAGGGAGGACGCGATGGACACGGCCACGACCGCGACCGGCGACCGCCCGTCCACCCCGCCGTCCCGGGAGCGCCCGAGACGCCACCGGAGCCGCGCTCGCACCGTGATCGGACGGCTCCTGCTCGTCCCCCTCGTGGTGCTCGCCCTCTTCGGCGCCGGGATCCCGCTCTACGTCACGCCCCCGATCGACCCGATCCCCGAGCAGGCGGACGCGGTCTTCGTGCTCGGCCCGTCCACGAGGGCGCGCGTCGAGTTCGCCCGCCGGATCATCACCTCCGGAGCGACGGACACGATGGTGCTCTCGGTCGGCCCCGGCGAGATGAACGCTCCCTACGAGGCCAAGAAGTACAAGAAGTGCAACGAGCCCGGCGGCGACGTCCTCTGCTACTCCGCCGACCCGCTCACGACCCAGGGAGAGGCCCGGCAGCTGCGCGACATGGCCGAGCAGTACGGCTGGGACCACGTCATCGTGATCACCAACGCCTCCCACCTCGTGCGCGCCGAGATGATCATCGAGCGCTGCTACTCCGGCGAGCTCTCGATGGTGCCCTCGGGGGAGCCGATGGGCCTGGACTACCTGGTGAACCAGTACGTCTACCAGACGGGCGCGTTCCTCAAGGCCTTCCTGGTCACCAACGGCTGTTGACGCGAGCACTCCTCCTCGAGCCGCCGAGCCCGCCTGCGCTAGTCTGCCCGGGGCGCCATCGGCCCCGAGCCCGCTCCTGCGGAGCCCGGCCGGCCCGGCCCACGACGGCAGCGCGGCAGGAGGATCGACCGGGGAGACCCGCGACGCTCCCCGCTCCGCACCGGTCACCCCCACGCGAACCCCTCCGAAAGGCCCGCCCGTGACACCTGCCCGATCGATCTTCGCCGTCGGCCGCGGCCAGTACGAGAACATCGGCGACATCATCCTGCGTCGCCAGCTCCTCGACTGGCTCCGCGAGTCGGGTCCGCTCCACGTCTACGTGGGCCACTCGCCGTGGGGCTACGACGACGGCCTGCGCCTGGGCCCGGACGACACGGTGTACCGCTCGCTCCTGCGCTGGTACGCGGCGCTCGCTCGCGAGGCCCTCGCCGGCCGGGCGAACTCGGTGTTCAAGCCAGGAGAGATCCAGCTGACCCTGATCGGGATGAAGGAGCACCTCGTGATGCTCCCGGGCATCGCCCTGGTGCGCCTCGGCGGCGGCCGCGTGATCCGCGCCGGCGTGGGCACCCGCAACTTCGCCCCGCTGCCCCGCGCGATCATGTGGCCCTCGATGGCGCTCTCGAGCTACACCCGCTGGCGCGACGACAAGACGGCTGGCTACATGCGCGTCGGCGCCGCCATGCCCGACCTCGGCTACGGCGAGGGCTCGAGCGACGCGGAGCTGACCGCGTTCGCCGCGCAGCCCGACGAGGAGCGGCGCGTTCTGGTCCTCTCCCTCCGCGAGGACCACGAGGTGGACGCCCGCCCCTATCCCGAGCAGGAGTGGCTGGCCGCGATCAAGGGCTTCGCCGAGCGCGAGGACCTCGACATCGTCGTGGTCACGCAGGTCGCCGTCGACGCCGAGCGCTCCCGCCGTCTCGCCGCCGACCTCGACGCGGACATCCTCGACTGGGATCCGGCGCACACCCACGACGAGCACGAGATCCTGCTGCGCGAGCTCTACCGCACGGCCCGCGTCGCGATGAGCGACCGGCTGCACGTGATCATCATGGCGTTCACCGAGGGCGCGGCCCCGGTGAGCCTGCAGATGGACGGATCGACGAAGGCCTCGCGCCACTTCGAGACCATCGGGATCCACGACGTCACGGTCGACATGTCCCGGACGACCCCGGCCGCCGGCGTCGAGACCTTCTCCGCCGTCGTCGCCCGCCGGAGCGAGCTGCTCGAGAAGCTGCTCGTCGCCCGCGGGCGCCTCCGCGGCGTCCGCGACGACATCCAGGCGCTGCTCGCCGTGCCGCCCCGCAGCCGCCCGGTCGCCGCGGCAGCCCCTGCCGGCCCGAAGACGCGGGTGTACCACGTCGGCCGCAGCGGAGAGGTCCCCGGAGGCATGACGCAGGTCGTCAACGGGTACCTCCGCTGGCCGTTCGAGCGCTCGGACGTCCGGGTGATCTCCTCCCGGACCGCTCCGGGCGAGCACGTCGCCGCGGCCCGCCTGGCCGCCGGCGCCGCCGCCCGCATCGTCGCGATCGCGCGCCGGGAGCCCGGCGCCGTGATCGTCGTCCACCTCTCGGAGCGCGGCTCGTTCCTCCGCGAGGGGTCCCTCCTCCGCCTCGCGCACCGTCTCGGACTGCGCACGGTCGCCCACCTGCACGGCAGTGAGTTCGCCGCCTTCACCGCCGCGCACCCGCGCCTGGTGAAGGACGTGCTGCGCAGCGCGGACGAGATCATCTCGCTCTCGGAGGAGACCTCGGCGATCTGCCGCCGCTACGTCCCCGCCGAGCGCGTGCACCTCGTGCCCAACGCGCTCGAGCAGGGCACCCCGCGCGAGAAGACCCGCACCGTCGTCTTCGGCGGCGTCGTCAGCCACCGCAAGGGCGTCGACGTGCTGCAGAAGGCGTGGGCGCAGGTCGAGGGCAAGGAGGGCTGGCGCCTGCTGGTCGCCGGTCCGATCCGCGAGCCGGAGGTCGTCGACCGCGGCGTCCCGGGGATCGAGTTCCTCGGCTCGCTCGAGAACGCCCGCCTGCTCGCCCTGCTCGACGAGGCGTCCATCGCCGTCCTGCCCTCGCGCGACGAGGCGATGCCGATCTTCATCCTCGAAGCCCTCGCCCGCGACGCCGCCGTCGTCTCGACCGCGGTCGGCGGCATCCCCGAGGTCCTCGGCGACGGCTGCGGCCGCGTGGTCGCGCCCGGAGACGTGGAGGGCCTCGCCGCCGCGCTGACCGAGCTCATCACCGACGAGGACGCCCGTGCCGAGGTCGTCGAGAAGGCCGGGGCGCGCTTCCGCGAGCGCTTCTCCGCCGACGCCGTGTTCCCGCGGGTCGAGGAGGTCTGGCTCGGCTGAGCCGCCTGCGACTTCGCCCCGGATCGCGCCCCGGGCCCCGCTCCGGGCCTGGGCGGAGCCGCGGGAGCGTAAAATCGCTGGAGTCCGCGTCGCCGTGCCGTCGCGCGCCCAGCCGTCCGCTCCCGGACGCCTTCTCCCTCCATCCCAGAGAGGCTCGACCGTGGCCATCGCCGCCGACTCCGACCGCCGCCTGTGGACCCTGCCCCTCGCGCGCGCCGTGATCGCGGCGGTCGCCGGCTGCGTCGTCACCTTCTCGCCCGACCACGGGCCCGCCTTCGGCCTCGCCGTCTTCGGCGGCTTCGCGATCGCGACCGGCGCCGTCTCGCTCGCCCTCGGGCTCCGCAGCTGGAGCGGCCGGGCCCGCCCGCTCGCCCTCGGCTCCGCGGTGCTCACCCTGGTCGCCGGAGTCGCGGCGCTCGTCGCGCTCCCGGTCGCCAACCTGCTCTCCTTCGTCGCCCTCGTCGCCGGCTGGGCGCTGCTCTCCGGCTTCCTCGAGTTCTCGAGCGGCCGCCGCGGTCAGGGCCTCGCCGCCCGCGACTCCGTGATCGTCGGTGTCGGCACGATGCTGCTCGGCGCCGCCTTCGGACTCCTCCCGCCCCACCCCGTCGTCACCGTCGGCCTCCTCGGCGCCTACGCCGTGATGGTCGCCGTGTTCCTCGCCATCGCGGCGTTCTCGCTCAAATGGGCCGCCGGCGCCGACGCAGCCACCGGACACGATCCCGTCGCCCCCACGACACCGACCTCCGGAGGAGACCGATGACCGCCGAAGGCCAGCAGCCCGACCCCGCCTCTCCCGCCGACCGCGCCTCGGCGGCCGACGCCGCCCCGGCGCGCGACCCCGGCGAGTTCACGCCCCGCACGTTCCAGCCGACCCGTAAGGACCGCCTGCGCCCGCTCGAGCTCATCGGCTTCTCCGCGGTGATGGCGGCCTTCGTCGGCCTGGTCGTCATGCTCTCGACCCGCGAGCCGGTCGTCGCGCTCATCTCGTTCGGCGTCGCCTTCATCGTCGTGCTCGTCGCGATCGCCATGTTCTCGCTGACCTTCAAGCCGGACGAGGCCGAGATCGCGGACATCGACGAGCAGGACTCCGCACACTAGGCGAGGGACGGCTCCGCCGCTCCCAGTCGGCCGGGAGCACGCCGCGCGGGCGGATAGTCCCTTCCGCCGCGCATGCTGATGGAGCAGCCCGGAGGGCGTCTCGAGATCCCGCCTGCGCATGCGGGCGCCGCTTCCGCGTCGGTGGTCGCGCGTAGCGTGCGGAGGGTGGCGGAGGCGATCGGGCGGTGGTGGCAGCGGCGGCGGTTCTCGCGCGGCGCCGACGTCCCCTACGCGGTCGGCACCTACCGGGAGGCGTGGGCGTCCTACCCCGTCCTGGTGCGGCAGTACCGGCCCGAGTACAACGAGGGCATCGTGCTCAGCCAGATCCCGCCCGCGGCCGACGTGTACCTGTGCTGGCTCTGCGACGCCGGGCATGTCTTCGTCGCCACCCCCGAGGAGCAACGCCACCGTCCCGGCCGGGAGCGGCGCCGCTCCTCCTGGTGCCCCGACTGCGCCGAGCTCGCCTCGCCGCGCCTGCCCAGGGCCGCGCCGATGATCGGCGGCCGGCTCGCCGAGGTGCTCGCGCCGACGGCCGCCCCCGACGACGACTCCTTCGTCCTCCTGGCGCCACCCGCCGTGATCGCGCGAGGGCTCCCGACGTCCGTGTCACCCACCGGCCGCGGGTCCGCGTCACCCGCCGACCCGAGCGGATCCGCGCGCGCCGCGTCGTCGACTCCTCCGTCCGCTCGATCCACCCCTCCAGCTGCCGCCGCTCGGGCCGCCCGCGTGTGCCCGAAGACGCCGGACCTCCCCGTCGGCGAGCCCTTCGCGAGCCGGTGCGCGCCTCCTCCCGCCTCCGCCGTCGAGGCGCGGCTCCGGGCTCTCCTCGCCGAGCGGCTCGTCTTCGACCCGGCGCACACGGCGGTCCGTCTGAAGCGGCCGTTCTTCGAGCACTGCGAGGCGTGGCCCGACCTGGTGCTCGGCGAGCTGCGCGTCGCGATCGAGTACGACTCCACCGGCCGTCACGGACTCGAGCACGTCGGGCACCGCGAGGAGGCCGACCGGCGGAAGGACCGCGCGCTCCGCTCCGCCGGGTGGGAGGTGGTGCGCATCCGCACGGGGAAGCTGCTGCCGCTCGGCCCCCACGACCTGGTCGCCACGGGAGTCACGGCCGCGCTGGCGGACCGTCTGGTCGACCGGCTCCGCGATGTCCGTGGTCCGCTGCTCGTCGACGCCTGGGGGCGCTGAGCGCGTCGTGCGGCGGCTGCGGGACGGTCCTCGGGGGACCCGTCCCCGGCGCGCCCTCCCCGGCGCTCCGTCCCGGTGTCCGGCTCGGCGGAGCGGGACCCGTGGATGCAGTGCCGGCGAGCGGGAACCGTCGAGTGGGAGCCGGCGAGTCGGAGCGGTCGAGTCGCAGCCGCCCGCTCGCAGCCGACGCGTCAGAGCCGCAGGGCCAGCGCCTCGCTGCGCCAGCGGCGGTGCAGGGCCCAGGGGTCGGGCTCCCCGGCGCGCACGGTCTCGATGTGGGCGTCGAGCGCGGGGCTGCGCGCGAACCACTCGGTGCGCTCCAGGCGCTCGTCGGCGAACTGGGCGTGCCGGTGCTGCTCGAGTGCTCGCCCGCCGCGCTCGAACGCGAGGAGCTCCTCGTGCCGGAGCCGGTGGAGGCGCTGCCGGGGATTGCCGCTGGTGCCGATCTTGATCCGCTCGCCGAAGCGGATGTAGTAGACGACGTCGACCCGGGGCGGCGGGAGCTCGCCGTCTGGAGCATCGCCGAGCCGCCACTCGCAGGCGGCGCAGAGCCAGGCGGAGGGGAGCCGGACGCCCAGGCGGGACCCGCACGCCGCGCACGGCGAGGGCAGGGCGTCGATCACGCCGTCCTCGCGGGCGACCCAGTCGTGCGCGAGCTCGAGGTGCGCCGCGCAGAGCGCGAGGGGGGCGCCCGTCTCGGCCGAGGAGGCGCACCCTCCGATCGCGCACGCTGACATGCCGCCGACGCTAGGTGCGACCCCCGACATCGCGCCGCCGTCGACCGCGCCGCCGCGAGCACGCAGGAGTCGGAGTGCTCGCTCTCGAGGACGGCGGCACCCGCGCGCTCGCTGCCCGGCGGATCAGCTCAGGCGGTCGACCAGCGACGAGGCGAGGCCCGTGTAGCCGCCCGGCGTCAGCGCCAGCAGGCGCTCCTTCGCCGCGTCGCCGATGTCGAGACCCTGCACGAAGACGGCGAGGTCGTCGGCACCGAGGCGCTTGCCGCGGGTCAGGTCCTTCAGCAGCGCGTACGGGTCGGTGATCGAGGAGCGGCCGGCCGCCACCTCTGCGCGGATCACCGTCTGGATCGCCTCGGCCAGCACCTCCCAGTTGCCGTCGAGGTCGGCGGCGAGGGCGGTCGGGTCGAGGTCGATCTCGAGCAGGCCGCGGGCGATGTTGTCGAGGGCGAGGAGGGAGTGGCCGAACGCGACGCCGATGTTGCGCTGCGTGGTCGAGTCGGTGAGGTCGCGCTGGAGGCGCGAGGTGACCAGGGTCTGCGCGAGCGAGTCGAGCAGGGCGCTGGAGAGCTCGAGGTTCGCCTCGGCGTTCTCGAAGCGGATCGGGTTGATCTTGTGCGGCATCGTGGACGAGCCGGTCGCCCCGGCCTGGGGGATCTGCCGGAAGTAGCCGAGCGAGATGTAGGTCCAGACGTCGGTGCAGATGTTGTGCAGGATGCGGTTCGCGTGCGCGGCCCTGCCGTAGAGCTCGGCCTGCCAGTCGTGCGACTCGATCTGGGTGGTCAGCGGGTTGAAGACGAGGCCGAGGGAGGTGACGAACTCCTCCGCGAGGGCGGGCCAGTCGGTGCCGGGGTCGGCGGCGAGGTGCGCGGCGAACGTGCCCGTCGCTCCGCTGAACTTGCCCAGGTACTCCGTCGCCTCGATCTGCGCGACGACCCGCTCGAGCCGGTACGCGTAGACGGCGAACTCCTTGCCCATCGTGGTCGGGGTCGCGGGCTGGCCGTGGGTGCGGCTGAGCATCGACTCGTCGCGGTAGCGGACGGCCAGATCCCGGAGCGACGCGACGACCGAGCGCAGCTTCGGCAGCCAGATCTCGCCGACGGCCTGGCGGACCACGATCGCGTAGGAGAGGTTGTTGATGTCCTCGCTGGTGGCGGCGAAGTGGGTGAGCTCGGCGATGCGCTGCAGTCCCAGCTCCTCGAGCCACTGGCGGACGAGGTACTCCACGGCCTTCACGTCGTGGCGGGTGCGGGCCTCGAGGGCGGCCAGCTCGTCGATCTCGGGCTGGCCGAAGTCGCGGGCGCGGCGGCGCAGCTCCTCGGCGGTCGCCGCGTCGACGGGCTCGGAGCCGAAGAGGCGGCGGTCGGTCAGCGCCAGCAGCCACTCGACCTCGACGTGCACCCGCGCGCGGTTCAGCCCCGCCTCCGAGAGGTACTCGCCGAGCGACGAGACGGCACCGCTGTAGCGGCCGTCGAGAGGGCTCAGCGGCTGGGTGGGGAGCGAGGTCATGCGGTGGTGCCTTCCGGTTCTCAGGTGTCCTGCGCGAGGGCGGCGCGCGCGTCGGTGGAGTCGGGGCGGACCGAGCGGTTGCCGCGCAGTCCTGGTTCGATCTGGGCGAAGAGGGCCCGGCAGGCGCGCTCGATGAGCGCGAGCACCGAGTCGAACGCCGCCGCATCGGAATAGTAGGGGTCGGGGACGTCGCCCTGCGGGGAGAGGCCGGGCTCGAAGTCGAGCAGGCGGCGGATCTTCTGCCGGTCGACCTCGGTGCGCGCCCAGGAGCGCAGCGCGCGCTCGTGCCCGTGGTCGAGCGCGACGACCAGGTCGAACTCGGCGAAGCGGGACGGGTCGAAGAGCTGGGCGCGGTGGCGGCCCCCGTCGAAGCCGTGCCGCTCCAGCGCCGCGAGGGCGCGGCTGTCGGCGTGCTCGCCGAGGTGCCACTCGCCGGTGCCGGCCGAGCTGATCTCGATCGCGGAGCCGAGCCCCGCCTGCTCCGCCAGGGAGCGCAGCACCACCTCGGCCATCGGCGACCGGCAGATGTTGCCGGTGCAGACGAAGCACACGGCGAAGGCCGAGGGCGCAGGGGAGTCGGGGGTCACCCGCCCATCATGGCGCACCGCGGCTCCTCCACAGCAGGCCGATCGCGGCCGCCGTCCACCGATGGCGCGCGACGCCTCCCGGGCGGCGGCGGCGTGGCCGATGCTGACTGCCGAGCCCGCGGTGTCAGCCCTGACGGCGGCGGAGGAAGGGGCGCAGGAGGAGGCCGATGAACCAGTTCACCAGGGCGAGCACGAGGGCGCCGAGCACGCCCCACCAGAAGCCGTCCACGACGAGGCCGAAGCCGAAGAGGCCGCTGATCCAGGCGGTCAGGAGCAGCAGGAGGCCGTTGACGAGGAACGAGACCAGGCCGAGCGTCAGCACGTACAGGGGGAACGCGACCACCCGCACCACTCCGCCGACGACGGCGTTGACGACGCCGAAGATCACCGCCACCAGCAGGTACGTGAGGACCGCCGCGGCGGGGCCCTCCTCGTACGGGTCCACGCGCACGCCCGCCACGACCAGGGTCGTGAGCCAGATCGCGACGGCGTTGGTCAGGAGGCCGAGGAGGAGTCTGCTCATGCCTCCACTATCCCCGCAGGCGGGGCGGGCCGCGAGCCGGGGCTCAGGTGAGGGGCCCGCCGATGGTCGGCTCGGGCGCAGGAGTGCAGAGGCGGGGGTCGTCGGCGCAGGTCCGCGGAGGGAGCACCGCGGTGGGCTCGGGCTGCGGCAGGGGCTCCGCCGTCGGCTGCGGGGCCACGGTCGGCTCGGGAGCGGGCGCGGGAGCCGGCTCCGGAGCCGGGGGATCGGGCGTCGGCTCCTGGGTGGGCGCGGGCGCCGTGGTCGGCCGGGGAGCGGCGGGAGGCGCGGGGCGCGGAGGAGGAGCGAATCCGCTGCCCGGCTCCGGGACCAGCGGCTCGCGCGCCTCGATCACGGCGACGGCCAGCGGAGCGACCGCGGCTCCCGAGGCGAGGGCGCTCCGGAGCTGCTCGACCGCGTCGGTCAGCACCGCCCGCCGGGACGTCGATCCGCGACCGGAGGCGAGGGTCGACGTGGCGAGGCCGAGCACGCGCTCGGCCAGCGCCGTCCGCTGCTCCCCGGCCGCGGTCGTCGCGGTGATGATGGCGTCGGCCGAGACTCCCTCGAGCGCTGCGTTCAGGGATCCGATCGCCACCAGCAGATCGGTGCGGGCCGCGCCCGCGACGGTGCCGTCGGTCGCGGTGAGGAGCGCGAGCGAGTCGTCCCGCAGCGCGAGGCCGGCCTCGCGCGCGGCAGTGTAGGCCGGGGGAGCGGCGACGTCGATGGACGTCTCCCGGAGAGTCGGGGTCGCCTGTGTGCCCTCCGCGGAGGGCGTGCATCCGGTGAGCGCGCCGGCGGCGACGAGCAGGGCGATCGCGGCCGTGGCGCCCCGGAGGAGCGGGCGCGCACCCCCGCGCCGCTCGGCTCGCCCTCGACTCCGCATCACTGCACCCTAATCGGGGGACGGCCGCCGTGGGCGCCGGTCAGTGGGGCGGTTCGCGCATCCGAGACCCGGGTCGGCCGCACCTCCGGGCCGCACCCACGGCACTCGACCGGTGGGAAGGGGGCCCGGCGCACACCCGTCGAGGGCGGGGGACGGCGCGCGCGGAACGGCGAGGCGCCCGCCGCCGCGCCGCCTAGCATGGGGCGGGTGACCGACCAGCAGGAGCCTCCCGTCCGCCTCCGCCCCGAGATCCTGGCGCTCCCCGCCTACAAGCAGGGCCGCGCGGCCGCCGCCGACGCCTTCAAGCTCTCCTCCAACGAGAACCCGTTCGACCCGCTGCCCTCCGTGCTCGCGCGGGTCCGCGAGGTGGACGACTTCAACCGGTACCCGGACGCGGCGGCGACCGTCCTGCGCACAGCGCTCGCCGCGGAGTACGGCGTCCCGATCGAGGAGGTGATCGTCGGAGCCGGCTCCGTCGCGGTCATCGCCCAGCTCATCACCGCGGCGGCGGGCCCGGGCGACGAGGTCGTCTACGCCTGGCGCTCGTTCGAGGCGTACCCCTCGCTCGTCACGACCGCGGGCGCCACCAGCGTGCGCGTGCCGCTCCGCGCCGACGACACCCACGACCTCGACGCCATGGCGCAGGCCGTCACCGAGCGCACCCGCCTGCTGATCGTCTGCAGCCCCAACAACCCCACCGGCACCGTCGCCACCGCCGACGACGTCGAGGCGCTCCTCGAGCGCGTCCCGGGAGACGTCCTCGTGCTCCTCGACGAGGCGTACGCCGAGTTCGTCGACGACGAGCGGGCCGTGGACGGCACCCGCCTGCTCGGCCGCTACCCGAACCTCGTGATCGCCCGCACCTTCTCCAAGGCGTACGGCCTCGCCGGCCTCCGCGTCGGCTACGCGATCGGCCACGCGCGGATCCTCGACGCCGCCCGCTCCACCGCCATCCCGCTCTCGGTCACCCGGTTCGCCGAGACCGCGGCGGTCGCCTCCCTCGAGCACCGCGAGGAGCTCCTCGAGCGCGTCCACCGCATCACCCGCCTCCGCGACGACCTCTGGCGGGCGCTGCTCGACCAGGGCTGGACGATCCCGGAGTCGCAGGCGAACTTCCTCTGGTTCGACACCCGCGAGGACACGGCGCGGGCCGCCGAGGTCTTCGAGCGCGCCGGGGTCGTGGTCCGCGCGTTCCCGCCGGAGGGGATCCGAGTCTCCGTCGGCGAGGCGCGCTCTGTCGACAAGCTCCTCAGCGCGGCGGCCGAGATTGTGGCTTCCCTCCCCGAGGGCCACCCCGCGAGACGGATAGGTTAGTCGGGTGGTAGCCACCAGCACGGAGTCGCCGACTGTCCAGTTCCTCTCCGCGGACGGGCGGTTCTCGCCGACCCCCGCGGCCGAGCAGTACGCCTCCTACCTCGACGGGGTGGACGAGGCGCAGCACCGCTCCTTCTACCGCGAGATGGCGGTGGTCCGCCGCTTCGACACCGAGGCCGCGAACCTGCAGCGCCAGGGCCAGCTCGGACTGTGGGTCCCGAGCCACGGCCAGGAGGCGGCGCAGGTCGGCTCCGCGTTCGCGATGCGCCCGCAGGACCACGTGTTCCCCTCCTACCGCGAGCACGTCGTCGGCAAGATCCGCGGCATCGACCTGCTCGGCGTCCTCGCGCTCCTGCGCGGCACGACGCACGGCGGCTGGGACCCGACCGACCCGACCAACGGGAACTTCCACCTCTACACGCTGGTGCTCGGCTCGCAGGCCCTGCACGCGACCGGCTACGCGATGGGCCTCACCCTCGACGGAGCGACCGGCACGGGCGACCCCGAGAAGGACGCGGCCGTCGTCGTCTACTTCGGCGACGGCGCCTCCAGCCAGGGCGACGTCAGCGAGGCGATGGTCTTCGCCGCGAGCTACCAGGCTCCCGAGGTCTTCTTCCTCCAGAACAACCACTACGCGATCTCGGTCCCCGTGGCCACGCAGTCGCGCAGCCCCCTCTACCTCCGCTCCTCCGGCTTCGGCATCCCCGGCGTGCAGATCGACGGCAACGACGTGCTCGCGAGCTACGCGGTCACCGCCAAGCACCTGCAGGACGCGCGCTCCGGCGGCGGTCCCCAGTTCATCGAGGCGCTGACCTACCGGATCGGCGCGCACACCTCGAGCGACGACCCGACGAAGTACCGCACCGACGACGAGCTCGCCTCGTGGGTCGCGAAGGATCCGATCACCCGCTTCGCCGCGTTCCTGCGGAGCGAGGGCGTGGAGCAGTCCTTCTTCGACGAGGTCGACGAGGAGGCGAAGGACTTCGCGTCCGACATCCGCCGCCGCCTCCTCGCCCTCGAGGTCCCACCCACGGGCGTCATGTTCGACCACGTCTACTCGGAGCCGCACGTGCTCGTCGAGGAGCAGAAGGCGTGGCTGCAGCGCTACGAAGAATCGTTCGGAGGCGAGTGATGACGATCGACACCAGCACGACGGCCGCGCAGCCGCCCCTCACCGGGTCGCAGCTCGAGTCCATGTCCATGGCCAAGGCGCTCAACGCCGGCCTCCGCCGAGCGATGACGCAGGACGACCGCGTCCTCCT
Source organism: Rathayibacter sp. AY1C2 (assembly GCF_002931195.1). Classification (NCBI taxonomy): domain Bacteria; kingdom Bacillati; phylum Actinomycetota; class Actinomycetes; order Micrococcales; family Microbacteriaceae; genus Rathayibacter; species Rathayibacter sp. AY1C2. The sequence goes on from NZ_PSWG01000008.1 coordinate 76,381, forward strand.
GATGGGCGAGGACATCGGCCCCCTGGGCGGCGTCTTCCGCATCACCGAGGGCCTGCACGCCGAGTTCGGGGCGAAGCGCGTGCTCGACACGCCGCTCGCCGAGTCCGGCATCGTCGGCACTGCGATCGGGCTCGCGATGCGCGGCTTCCGCCCGGTCTGCGAGATCCAGTTCGACGGGTTCATCTACCCGGCGTTCGACCAGATCACCTCGCAGCTGGCCAAGATGACCAATCGCCACGAGGGCGCGATCACCATGCCCGTCGTCATCCGCGTGCCCTACGGCGGGCACATCGGAGCGGTCGAGCACCACCAGGAGAGCAACGAGGCGTACTTCGCGCACACCGCGGGCCTGCGCGCGGTCAGCCCGTCGACTCCCAACGACGCCTACTGGATGATCCAGGAGGCCATCGCCTCGGACGACCCCGTCATGTTCTTCGAGCCCAAGAGCCGCTACTGGCCCAAGGGCGACGTCGACCTCAGCGGTTCCGCCGCGCCGCTGCACGCCAGCCGCGTCGTCCGCCCGGGCACCGAGGTCACGCTGGTCGGCTGGGGCCCGATGGTCGCCGTCCTCCTCCAGGCCGCCGAGCTCGCGGGCGAGGAGGGCACGAGCGTCGAGGTCGTCGACCTGCGCTCGCTCTCCCCGATCGACTGGGAGCCGCTGCTCGCGTCGGTCCGCAGGACCGGCCGGCTCGTCGTCGCGCAGGAGGCGTCCGCGAACGTGAGCCTCGGCTCCGAGATCGCGGCGACCGTCACCGAGCGCGCCTTCTTCTCGCTGGAGGCGCCGGTCCTCCGGGTCGCCGGCTTCGACACGCCCTTCCCGCCCGCCAAGGTCGAGAAGCTCTTCCTCCCCGACGTCGACCGCGTGCTCGAGGCCGTCGACCGCTCGCTCGCGTACTGACGCGCGCGACATCCGCCCGCACGAGCCCACAGGAGTCCCCCCGATGACAGAGCAGTTCCTCCTCCCCGACGTCGGCGAGGGCCTCACCGAGGCCGAGATCGTGGCCTGGAAGGTCAAGGTCGGCGACGAGGTGGCCGTCAACCAGGTCCTCGTCGAGATCGAGACCGCCAAGTCGCTCGTCGAGCTCCCCTCGCCGTTCAGCGGCACCGTGGTCGACGTGCTCGTCGACGAGGGCCAGACGGTCGACGTCGGCACCGCGATCATCACCGTCCAGGCCGGAGCCGGCTCGATCGGCTCCGAGGTGCCCGCGATCCCTGCCCACCCCGCGCAGGCCGCCGCCCCGCCCGCCCCCTCCACCACCGAGCCGGGCGAGGGCTCCGGAGCCGCGCTCGTCGGCTACGGCACCGCCGGCGGACACGTCCAGACCCGCCGCCGCCGACCGGGCGCCACCGCCCCGGCCGCCGCGCCCGCCGCCCGCCCGACGGCCCCGGCCCGGCCCGCCTCCGTGCCGGCCGCCGCCGCGCTCCCCGTCATCGCGAAGCCGCCGATCCGCAAGCTCGCGAAGGACCTCGACGTCGACCTCCTCGAGGTGCAGGCCACCGGCCTCGCCGGCGAGGTCACCCGCGACGACGTCATCCGCCACGCCTCCCAGGCCAGCGTCTTCCGCAACATCCAGACCCCCGCCTGGGGCGACGACCGCGAGGAGCGGATCCCCGTGCGCGGCGTCCGCAAGGCGATCGCCGCCGCGATGTCGACGAGCGCGTTCACCGCGCCCCACGTCAGCGTCTTCGTCGACGTCGACGCGACCCGCACCATGGAGTTCGTCAAGCGCCTCAAGAACTCGCCCGACTTCGCCGGCGTCAAGGTCTCGCCGCTGCTCATCATGGCCAAGGCCATCATCTGGGCCGTCCGCCGCAACCCCACCGTCAACTCCGCCTGGACCGACACCGAGATCGTCGTCCGCCACTACGTCAACCTCGGCATCGCCGCGGCCACCCCGCGCGGACTGCTCGTCCCCAACGTCAAGGACGCCCAGTCGATGAGCCTCCTCGAACTGGCCCAGGCCCTCGAGAAGCTCACCCTCGACGCCCGCGACGGCAAGACCACCGCCGCCGACATGCAGAACGGCACCATCACCATCACCAACATCGGCGTGTTCGGGATGGACACGGGCACCCCGATCCTGAACCCCGGCGAAGTCGCGATCATCGCCCTCGGCACGATCAAGCAGAAGCCCTGGGTCGTCGACGGCGAGGTCCGCCCCCGCTTCGTCACCACGGTCGGCGGCTCCTTCGACCACCGCGTCGTCGACGGCGACGTCGTCAGCCGCTTCGTCGCCGACGTCGCCAGCGTGCTGGAGGAACCGGCGCTGCTCTTGGATTGAGCGGGCGGTGCTAGATCGAGCGGATTCCTCCTTCGTCGTTATCCGCTCCGCGGTCGGCTGTACGAGGTGGGGCGTTTCGTGGAGCGGGGAGCGTACCGCTACGGCGAATCGCTGGAACGCGATTCGGCGGTGAGCTCGGCGGTGCTCGACTGAGCGGATTCCTCCTTCGTCGTCATCCGCTCCGCGGTCGGCTGTACGAGGTGGGGGCGTGTCGTGGAGCGGGGAGCGTACCGCTACGGCGAATCGCTGGAACGCGATTCGGCGGTCAGCTCGGCCCTGCGGGCGAGCGTGCGCTGACGTGGCTCGGCCCTGAGGGCGAGCGTGCACGGATGCGGCTCGGCCCTTCGCTGTCGAGGGAGGGCGGGTGGTCTCCGCTGAGGGTGCGGTGGGCGCCTGCGACGGCCCGGGGCACGGGCGGCGGCTGCGCCGGCGGGAGCGGGGAGAGCGGGGGAACGGCAGCGGTCAGCGGGGGGAGACGGCGAAGGAGTGCAGGGCGAGGGCGTCGCTCAGGCGGGCGGCGACGCGGGCGCCGCGGACGCTGGTGCCCTGGGGGTCCAGCGGCGGGCTGACGACGGCGGCGCCGAGGCGACCGGGAGCGGAGAGGACGAGGGCGCCCGAGACGCTCGACTTGGCGGGGACGCCGACCGCGCGCATCCAGCGGCCCGAGCCGTCGTAGACGCCGCACGTCGCCATGACCGCGACCACGTCGCGCGCGACCGAGGCCGGCACGACCCGCTCGCCGGTCCCCGGGTGCACGCCGCCGAACGCGAGCGTCGCGCCCATCGCGGCCAGGTCGCGGACGTCGACCAGCACGGCGCACGCCCGGGCGTACGCGGAGACGGCGTCGTCGGCGCTGCGGTGCAGGGTGCCCTCCGCGCGCATCAGGTGCGCGAGGGCGTGGTTCCGGTCGCCGAGGAGGTGCTCGTCGGCGGCGACGCTCTCGTCGACGGAGAGCGGGCGGCCGGCGAAGGCGGAGAGGCCGCGGAGGATCCGCTCGCTCCGGCCGTCGGCGTCGCCCCCGTCGACCAGGGCGGCGGTCAGCAGCGCTCCCGCGTTGACCATCGGGTTCGGCGGGCGCCCGGTGCCGCTCTCGAGCTTGAGGGCGTCGAAGGCCTCGCCGGTGGGCTCGATGCCGACGCGGTCGAGCGCGTCGCCGCCGGTGTCGAGGAGCGCGAGCGCGAACAGGAACGGCTTCACGGCCGACTGGATGCTGAACCGCGCCTCCGCGTCGGCGCTCGCGCGGACGGACCCGTCGGGCAGGACGAGCGCGATCGCGCAGAGTCCCGGATCGGCGTCCGCGAGCGCGGGGATGCTGTCGTCGACCTCGCCCCCGTCGTCCGGCAGCACCTCCCGGCGCAGCGCCTCGAGGTCGCAGGCCAGGGGATCGGGGAGGGGGCTCATCCGTCCACTCTGTCAGGGCGGGGAGCCCGTCGCGTCCCGGGTCTCAGACGAGCCCGAACTCCGCGTCCAGCGCGTCCAGCTCCGCGGCGAACGACGCGCGCAGACTCTCCTTCTCGTCGGCGGGCAGCCAGGAGGCCTCCGCTCCGGTGAGCGCCATCGCGCGCAGCTGAGCGGCGGTCGCGCCGATCGGGCCGGCGGCGAGGCGGTACTCGTCGGCGAGCGTGGTCGGGAACATCCCGGGATCGTCGGAGCACGGCACGACCCGCAGTCCCGCGTCGAGCATCGCCCGGATGGACGCGCGCCGCCAGGGCCGCCAGGAGCGGCGCGAGGTCGTCGAGGCGACGGTGAACACCACGCCCTGCTCGCGGACGCGCTCGACGACGGCGGGGTCCTCGAGGACGAAGTAGCCGTGGTCGATCCGGTCGCAGCCCAGCAGATCGAGGCAGGTCGTCGTGTCGGCCGCGGTCGGGGCGTGCTCGGAGGAGTGGGCGGTCCGTCCCAGGCCGGCCTCCCCGGCGAGGCGGTAGGCATCGGCGAAGCGCTCGGGCGGACCCGCCGTCTCGAGGTTGTCGAGCCCGATCCCCGCCACGTACTGGTGGGGGTGGCGGACGACCTCGCGGACCAGCTCGAGCGCCTCCTCCCCGCTGTGGCCCGCGGCCTGAGCCGGGACGGTTCGCGACGGGGCCCGCGGGACCGCGCAGCTCCGGGAAGCCGGACGCGGTCCCGCGGGTCGGACGCCGCTACGCCGTGAGCGCGACCGCCGTCCACGAGACGGGCGGGAGGGTCAGCGTCAGCACGCCGTCCTCGAGCGTCGCCGGGGCCTCGCGCAGGCGCACGCGGTCCTGGTCGTCACGCGTGTTCTTCGCGTAGGGGTCCTCGTCGAACAGGGCCACCGCCTCCGCGATGCTCGAGACTCCGAGGCCGCTGACGTCGACGGTGACTTCGATCGGCTCCGTCTGCGAGCGGTTCACCAGGAAGACGGCCGCGCGGCCCTCGTCGACGGTGGCGACGGAGTCGATGAGCGGAGCGTCGCCGTGACGGGCGGTCGAGTAGGTCCCCGCGTCGATCCGGGGGCGCAGCACCGAGCCGGAGGCCAGACGCGCGGTGGTCGAGAACGGGAAGAACGTGGTCTGGCGCCAGGCGGCTCCGCCCGGCTCGGTCATGATCGGCGCGATCACGTTGACGAGCTGCGCGAGGGAGGCGGAGGTGACCCGGTCGGAGTTCTTCAGCAGCGTGATCATCAGGTTGCCGAGGACGACGGCGTCGGCGACGGAGTAGACGTCCTCGAGCAGGCGCGGGGCGTAGGCCCACTCGCGGGTGCTCTGGTCGCCCTCGGCATCGGCCTTCTCCTTGGCCTGCCACTCCTCGAGGTACCAGACGTTCCACTCGTCGAAGGAGAGCTTGATGTCCTTCGTCTTCTTGAGCTTGAACTTCACGTGGTCCACGGTCGCCGCGACGGTGGCGATGAAGTACTCCATGTCGAGGGAGGAGGCGAGGAAGGAGCCGAGGTCTCCGTCGTACTCCTGGTAGTAGGCGTGGCACGAGACGTACTCGACGTCGTCGTACGCGTGCTCGAGGACCACGCGCTCCCACTCGCCGAAGGTCGGCATCGACGAGCTCGACGAGCCGCAGACGACCAGCTCGAGCGAGGGGTCGGCGATCTTGAGGGCCTTGGCGGTGCGGGAGGCGAGCTTGCCGTAGTCGTCGGCGCTCATGTGGCCGACCTGCCAGGGGCCGTCCATCTCGTTCCCGAGGCACCACATGCGGATGTCGTAGGGCTCGGTCCCGCCGTTGGCGATGCGCTGGTCGGCGAGAGCGGTGCCGGCCGGTCCGTTGGCGTACTCGAGGACGTCGAGCGCCTCGAGGACGCCGCGGGTGCCGAGGTTGACGGCGTACATGATCTCGCTGCCGGTCAGCTCCGCCCACTTGGCGAAGTCGTCCAGCCCGACCTCGTTGGTCTCGAGCGAGTGCCAGGCCAGGTCGCGGCGGCGGGGGCGCTCGGAGCGCGGGCCGACGCCGTCCTCCCAGCGGTAGCCCGAGACGAAGTTGCCGCCGGGGTAGCGGATCGTCGTGGTGCCCAGCTCCTTGACCAGCTCGACCACGTCGAGGCGGAAGCCGTCCTCGTTCGAGGCGGGGTGGCCGGGCTCGTAGATGCCGTCGTACACGCAGCGGCCGAGGTGCTCGACGAACGAGCCGAAGAGGCGCGGAGTGACGGGGGCGACGACCGCGGCGGGGTCGAGGCTGATGCGCGCGGTGGCGGCGGGGGCGTCGGTCATGAGGGCCTTTCGGGCTTCGGGCTCCCGCAGCGGGCTCGGCGGCGAGCGGTCTTTCTAACGTTGTACACGATGGTCCGCCCCGGCTCGGCCGCTGTCAAGAGCGGCACGGGGCCCACCCGCCTCGCTGCGTGCCGCTCCCGAGGTCGGCCGACCTCCTCCCGCGTCGACCCTCCCCGCCGCCGCTCAGCGCACCTGTGCTCGACTGGGCGGGTGCCCTCCTCCGATGCCGTCACCGACGCCTGCTCCGAGCTCGCCGACCGCGCCGACGCCCTCGCGGCGTCGCATCCCCGCCCGCGGGCGTTCCTCGCGGCCGTCGCGAAGGACGTCGCCGGCATCCGCAGTGCCCCGCTCGGCGCCCTCGACCTGGCGCACGGCGGCCGCAACCGGGTCCGGGGGAAGGGCTTCCGCCGCCCCTACGACGACGGCACCCGCGGCCAGGCCCGCCACTTCGCCGGCGTCGCGGGCGCCACGCTGTACCTCGGCGGCCCGCTCGCGCACCTGTTCCTCCGGACCGTCGGCGGCGACGTCCGCGGCTCGGCCGACGACCGGCTGACGACGCGGGCCGTGGAGTGGAGTCGGCTCCTCCGCCGCGGCGAGCTGGCCGTCGCGGACGCGGGAGCGTGGATCCGCCGCGAGATCTGCGGCAGCGGGACCTGCGCCTAGGCCCCGGCCGACGCCCGGCCGACCGGCGGGTCCTCCGCGATCGGCCGGCCCGCGGTCGACTCCCGGGCGACCACGGTGAACGCCGCCTCGTGGAGCGTCCCGGGGCCGGTGCGGGTGCCCTCGATCCGGGCCTGCAGCACCTCGACCGCGGTGCGCGCGATCTCGTCGCGCCCCGAGTCCACGGTGGAGAGGCTGGGGGAGGAGTAGCCCGCCTCGTCGATGTCGTCGAAGCCGATCACCGCCACCTCCTCGGGCACGCGGACCCCCGCCTCCTGGAGCGCGCGGACCGCGCCGAGTGCGAGGGTGTCGTTGAGCGCGAACACGGCGTCGAAGTCGAGCCCGGAGGCGAGCACGCGGCGCATCGCCTCGGCGCCGCCGGAGCGCCGCCACGGGCCCGAGACGCCGATCATCCGCTCGTCGTAGGCGATGCCGGCCTCGGCGAGCGCGGCGCGGTAGCCCTCGAGGCGGAGCGACGCCGAGCTGACCGCGGCGTCGGGGTGCGTCCCGAGCGCCACGATCCGGCGCCTTCCGGAGGCGAGCAGGTGCGCGGTGGCCGCGTGCGCCGCCGCAGTGTTCTGCATGGTGACGTGGTCGACCAGCCCGGTGAAGATCCGCTCGCCGAGCAGCACCAGGGGGAAGCCGACCGCGAGCGCGTCCTCGTCGGCGAGGCCCAGCGGGCTGAAGAGCAGCCCGTCGGTGAGCTGCCGGCGCTCGCTCGCCAGCACGCTCCGCTCGCGCTCGGGGTCGCCGCCGGTCTGCTCGATCAGCACCGTCAGCCCGCGCTCGTCGGCGGCGCGCATCACGCTGTCGGCGAGCTCGGCGAAGTAGGGGAGGCTCAGCTCCGGCAGGGCGAGGCCGATCACGCCGGTGCGGCCGCGGCGCAGGCTCCGCGCGGAGAGGTTGGGGCGGTAGCCCAGCTGCGCGATGGCCGCCTGCACCCGGGAGCGGGTGGCCGGGCGCACGTGCGGATAGTCGTTGATCACGTTCGAGACGGTCTTGATCGAGACGTCGGCGGCGCGGGCGACGTCGTGCAGCGTGACGGCCACGGTCCTCCCTCCGCTCGGCCCTCACGCTACCCCGGGGCTCCGCTCCGGCCTGTCGCGGATCGACGCCGGGGCGGCGTGCGGGCGGAGCGCGCCGCCGGAGCAGGACGCGCCCCGCGGCCGATCAGGTGTACCAGCTGGGCTCGGGGACGGTGTCGAGCAGGGCGAAGACGCCGACCTCGCGGCGCTTGTAGGGCAGCGGATCGTGCAGGGAGTGGGTGCGGAGGTTCCGCCAGTAGAGGTCGAGTCCGACCGAGCTGGCGGAGGCGCGGGCGCCGGTCAGCTCGAAGACGCGGGTCGCCGTCGCGAGGCCGTCCTCCACGATCCGCGCCTTGGCCGCGGCGATCCGCACGGCGATCTCGCCGCGGCGCCGAGGCGTCAGCTCCTCGCGCGGAGCGTGCAGCGCGGCCGAGAGCGCGGCCCCCGTCGCGTCGATCAGCGCCTCGTCGGCCCAGAGCCGGGACTGCAGGTCGCCGTATCCCTCGAGCACGTACCACTCGTCGCCGGCGCGCTCCTTGTCGTCGCCGCCGTACGGCCAGGCCCGGGTGCGCTCGCGGGTGTACTGCGCCGCGCGCTCGAGCGCTCCCTGCGCGATGCCGAGGTAGAACTCGGCGAAGACCTGCTGGATGACGGGCACGTTGAGGGTGTTGTAGACGAGCGGACGGTAGACCTTGTCGACGAAGCCGGCCGCCGCCGCCCACGGCACGCGGACGCCGCGGATCTCGACGGAGCCGGACTCGGTGAGCCGCTGGCCGAGGCTGTCCCAGTCGCGGCCGAAGACGATCCCCTCCTGATCGGTGGGGACGATCGCGAAGAGGTGGGTGTCCGTCCCCTCGAGCACCCCCTCGAGCACGGTCAGGTCGCTGACCACGCCGCCGGTCGAGAACGACTTGCGGCCGGTGAAGACCAGCTCGTCGCCCTCCTCCCGCACGGTGAGGTCGGAGTCGCGCGGGTTCACCGCGCCTCCGTAGAGGAGGTCCCCCTCGGTCGCGAGCTGCTCCACCGCGATGATCTGCTCAGGGGTCCCCACGAGGCGGGCCGCCCAGGCCCAGAGGTAGTGGTAGCCGAGCAGCTGGCCGATCGAGCCGTCGCCGCGCGCGACGGTGCGGACGACGCGGAGGGCGGTGGTCCACTCCTGGGCGCCGCCGCCGTGCTCGGCGGGCCCGAGCAGCGTGACGAGGCCGGCCGCCTTGAGCAGGGCGACCTCGGCGAAGGGGGCGGCGCCGGCGCGGTCGCGCTCGAGGGCGTCGGTCGCGAGCACGACGGCGACCTCCTCGGCGCGGACGAGCCAGGCGTCAGGGGAGTCGGGCCGGGGTGCGGCCGACCAGTGCTCGGCGGCGGCGCCGATCGTCGTCGCGGCGTCGGCGCCGGCAGTCGTGGGTGCGGTGGTGGTCACGGTGTCCTCGTCTCGTCGGGGGGCGGTGTGCAGCGACTGTGCCAGGGGCGAGGTGTCCGGAGCGAGGCGCGTGTCGCCCCGTGTCCGCGTGTGTCCGCGGATGACCGGCGGGCGCCTCCGCACGATTTTGACAATCGTTATCAATAGCCGTTAGCGTGGGGGCACCCGCCCGGCCCCTGACCCAGATCGGCTCACCGTGAAGACCCGCCTCCTCGCCCTCACCGCCCTCCTCGGCGGCACCGCGCTCGCCCTGAGCGGCTGCTCCGGAGCGGGCAGCGCCTCCGACAGCTCCTCCGCCGCCGCCGCGGGCGGGCCCGTGAAGGTCGTCGCGTCGACGAACGTCTACGGCGACCTCGTCTCGAGCATCGGCGGCGACCTGGTCGAGGTGACCAGCATCATCGACAGCCCGGACAAGGACCCGCACGAGTACGAGGCCACCGCCCGCGACCAGCTCGCCGTGTCCGGCGCGACCCTCGTGATCGAGAACGGCGGCGGCTACGACCACTTCCTCGACACCATGATCAGCGCGGCCGGCACCGAGGCCCCCGTCATCACGGCGACCGTGATCGCCGGCCTGGAGGACGTCCACGATCACGCGGAGGAGGAGTCGGAGGGCGGGCACGAGCACGCGGAGTTCAACGAGCACGTCTGGTACGACCTCTCGGTGATGAAGGAGGTCGCGGGGCGGATCGGCGACGAGCTCGCCGCGCTCGACCCCGACAACGCCTCCGCCTACTCGGCCAACCTCGCCACGCTCGACGAGGGGCTCGACGCCCTGATCGCCCGTCAGAGCGAGCTGAAGGGCACGCTCTCCGGCCGCTCCATCGCGATCACCGAGCCCGTCCCGCTGTACATGACCGATGCGCTCGGCCTGACCGACGCGACTCCCGAGGCCTTCAGCGAGGCGGTCGAGGAGGGCACCGACGTCCCCGCGACCACGCTCCAGGAGACGCTGGCGCTGTTCTCCGGCAAGGCCGTCGACGCGTTGATCTACAACGAGCAGACCGAGGGCGCGCAGACGGACGCGGTGCTCGACGCCGCGAAGGCCGCCGGGATCCCGGCCGTCCCCGTCACCGAGACGCTGCCCGAGGGCGACGACTACACCGGCTGGATGACCGCCAACCTCGACGCGATCGAGGGAGCCCTCTCCCAGTGAGCCACGACTCCCCGACCAGGCCCGTCTCCCCGGAGGCGGGCCCTTCGGCGTCCGTGCTGCGGCTGCGCGGCGCCGGCCTCCGCTTCGGCGACCGCGAGCTGTGGAGCGGCGTCGACCTCGACGTGCGCGCCGGCGAGTTCGTCGCGGTGCTCGGCGCGAACGGCTCCGGCAAGACGAGCCTCCTGCGCGCGGTGCTCGGCCAGCAGCAGCTGAGCGCGGGGGAGCTGCAGGTGCTCGGCGAGCCCGTGCACCGCGGCAACCGGCGCATCGGCTACATCCCGCAGCAGAAGCTCGCCGACGAGGGCACTCCGCTGCGCGCCCGCGATCTGCTCGGGCTCGGGATCGACGGCCACCGGTTCGGCCTGCCCCTGCCCTCCCGCTCCCGGCGTGCGGCCGTCGACGCGCTGCTCGAGGCCGTCGGCGCCACAGCCTTCGCCGACGCCCCCATCGGCAGCCTGTCCGGCGGCGAGCAGCAGCGCGTCCGCGTCGGCCAGGCGCTCGCGGGCGACCCGGCGCTCCTGCTCTGCGACGAGCCGCTGATCGCGCTCGACCTCGCCCACCAGCGAGCGGTCAGCGAGCTGATCGACCGGCACCGCCGCGAGCGGAACCTCGGCGTCCTCTTCGTCACGCACGACGTGAATCCGGTGCTCGGCATGGTCGACCGCGTGCTCTACCTCGCCGGCGGCCGGTTCCGGATCGGCACCCCCGACGAGGTCCTGCGCTCGGAGGTGCTCAGCGAGCTCTACGACGCACCCGTCGACGTGATCCGCGCCCGGGGCCGGGTCATCGTGGTCGGCGCCCCCGACCACTCGCACGTGCACGAGCACGAGGAGGGGCAGTCGTGAGGGACGTCTGGTCGCAGATCTTCGACTTCTCCGACTACGGAGCGCTGCTGTCGCTGCTGATGAACTCGGTGATCGCCGGCGCGGTCCTCGGAGTGGTCGGCGGGCTCATCGGCGTCTTCGTGATGTCGCGCGACATGGCCTTCGCGGTCCACGGCATCAGCGAGCTCTCGTTCGCGGGGGCGTCCGCGGGGCTGCTGCTGGGCGTCGGCGTCGTCGAGGGATCGATCGTCGGCTCGCTGATCGCGGCCGTCCTGATCGGCGTGCTCGGCTCGCGCGCCCGCGACCGCAACTCGATCATCGCGGTTCTGATGCCGTTCGGACTCGGCATCGGCATCCTCTGCCTGGCCCTCTACCCGGGCCGTAGCGCGAACAAGTTCGGCCTGCTCACGGGTCAGATCGTCGCGGTCGACGACCCGCAGCTCGGGTGGCTGATCGGCATCTCGGTGGTCGTCCTCGTCGGTCTCGCGCTGATCTGGCGCCCCCTCACCTTCGCGAGCGTCGACGCCGACGTGGCGGCCGCGCGCGGCATCCCCACCCGGGCGCTCTCGATCGCGTTCATGCTCCTGCTCGGCCTCGCGGTCGCCGTCTCGGTGCAGATCGTCGGCTCGCTGCTCGTGCTCGCGATCCTGGTGACGCCGGCGGCCGCGGCACTGCGCCTGTCCGCCTCGCCGGTGATCGTGCCGCTGCTGAGCGTGCTCTTCGCCGTCGGCGCGCTGGTGGGCGGCATCCTGCTCGCGCTGGGCGGATCGATCCCGATCAGCCCCTACGTGACGACGATCTCGTTCGCGATCTACGCGGTCTGCCGGATCATCGGCCGCAAGGGCGTCCGGCGCTCCCGGCTCGCCGTCGGCGGGGGGCGGTAGCGTGGCCCGGGTCGTGCGGAGTGGAGGTGGTCCAGTGGTCAAGCGCAACACGTGGCAGCGCGAGGCGGTGCGCGAGGCTCTCGGGCGTCGCGAGGACTTCGTCAGCGCCCAGGGCCTGCACAGTGCGCTGCACGCCTCCGGCTCGCCGATCGGGCTCGCGACGGTCTACCGCGCGCTCTCGGACCTGGCCGTGGAGGGCGAGGCCGACTCACTGCAGTCGCCCGAGGGCGAGAGCCTCTACCGCGCCTGCACGCCGGGGACGCACCACCACCACCTGATCTGCCGCCGCTGCGGGCTGACGGTCGAGATCGCGGCCGACGAGGTCGAGGAGTGGGCGCGTTCGGTCGCGTCGCAGAACGGCTTCACGGACGCGCACCACGTCGTGGACGTCTTCGGGCTCTGCGCGGCCTGCACCGCGGGGCTCGCCGAGGCCTGAGGGTGGTCCGGCCGGGAGCCCGTCCGCGGGCGACCCTGGCCCGGCATTCGGCTCAGGCCGGAAGGAACACGCCGATCGACCGGTCCTTCACCACGGAGCCGGCGGGCAGCACCCGCCCGCTCATCGCGAGGTAGACGCCCGGCGGCAGCAGCTGCACGGCGGCCACCGCGGTGCCGAGGTTGAACGCGGCGTCGCTGTCGAGCATCCGTGCGGGCTGCATCGCGCCGGTGAGGACGACCACCCGATCGCGGACGACGCCGAGGGCCTCGGCCGTCGCGGTCATCGTGTCGGTGCCGTGGGTGAGGACGATCCGGTCCTCCTCGGCGGCGAGCACCCGCTCGCGGATGAGGGCCCGATCGGCGTCGTCGAGCTCGAGGCTGTCCTTGGCGAGGACCTCCTCGACGCGGAACTCGAGCGTGGTGAGCACCGGGGCGAGCAGGCGCGGCACCATCGGGGCGCCGATCTCGAGCTCGCCCGCGAGCGAGTACTCCTTGTCGACGGTGCCACCGGTGGTGAGGACGAGGATGCGGTCAGTCACGCGATCAGACTAGGCGCCGCCTCCGACACCGGCACGTTCGTGCGCAGTGGCCGCGCCACGGCGGCGGCGGCGGCCCGCATCGGGAACGATGGAGCGCATGACATCCTCCTCCCCGTCCCTCCTCCGCACCGGCGCCAAGGTGCTCCTCGGCTCCGCCCTCCTCTTCGCGGGGGTGAGCCACCTCACCCGCAAGCGGGAGGAGTTCCAGGCGCAGGTGCCCGAGTGGGTGCCGCTGGACAAGGACGCGGTCGTGCTCGCCTCGGGCGTGGTCGAGATCGGCCTGGGCGCCTCGCTGGTGCTCGCGCGCCGACGGGCGCCGCTGGTCGGAGCCGCGGCCGCCGCCTTCTTCACCGCGATCTTCCCGGGCAACGTCTCGCAGTGGGTGACGCGGACGAGCGCCTTCGGCCTCGACACCGACCGCAAGCGCGCCGTGCGCCTCGCGTTCCAGCCGCTGCTGGTGGCGTGGGCGCTCTGGTCGACCCGTCGTCCGCAGGGCTGATCCCTCTCATCGGATCCCGCTCGCCGGGCGGCACGACGCCGGCCGTGAGCGCGTGCCGCCCGCCTCGGAGGATCCTCCTCAGCCGCCGCCCTGCTGCGCCTCGGCCAGCAGCGGCGCGAGCAGCTCCTCGATCCGGCGCCGCGCCCCCTCGGCGTCGCCCGCGGCGATCGCCTCGACCAGCTCGGCGTGCTGCCGGGCGTGCACGTCCTCCTGGCCGACGACGTCCTCCTCCAGCACCGACTCGAACATGCCGGTGAGGCCGTCGTAGAGCTCGACGAACAGGTCGTAGTGGGTCGCGACGACGACGGCCCGGTGCAGCGCGGTGTCCGCGGCGATCCGCTCGGCGAGCTCCGGCGCCTCCCACGAGCGGGCCCGGCGGGCCAGCAGGGCGCGGAGGGAGGCGACGTCCTCCCCGGTGCGGCGCTCGGCCGCCAGCGCGGCCGTCGCCCCGTCGATCGCGAACCGCAGCTCGAGGCCCTCCCGGCGGGCGGCGCTCGGGATGCGGCGGCGCAGCGATTCGGCGAGCTGCGAGCGCGCGGTGACGAACGTGCCGCGCCCCTGCTCCCGCCGCACGAGGCCCGCCTGCACGAGGGCCTGGACGGCCTCGCGGACGGAGTTGCGTCCGGCGCCGGTCCAGCGGGCGAGCTCGGCCTCCACCGGGATCCGCTCGCCGACGGCCCAGCGGCCGGAGCGGATCTCCTCGTGGAACAGCGCCGTGACGTGGTCGATCACGCTCTCGCGCTGGAACGGCGCCGCGGGGCTAGACTCGCCAGGATTCATCCCATCATCCTATCTCTCGGGGACTCCATGACCGCAGCACCGACGCTCCGCGCCACCGCCCTCCTGGCCCTCGCCGCCATCGCGATCACCGCGCTGAACCTCCGCACCGCCGTCACCGGCTTCAGCCCGCTGCTCGACACGATCGGCGCCGATCTCGGCTTCGGGCCCTCGCTCTACGGGGCGCTGGGGACGATCGTCACCGCCTCCTTCGCTGTCTTCGGCTTCGTCGCCGCGGCCGTCTCGCGCCGGATCGGCCTGGAGCGCACGCTCGCGATCGCGACGCTGGTGACCACACTGGGCATCGCCCTCCGCGCGCTCAGCCCGAGCCCGGTCGCTCTGGTGCTCTCGACCGTCGTCGCCTTCGCGGGCGTGGGCACCACGAACGTGCTCATCGTGCCGATCGTGAAGCGGTACTTCGCCGAGCGGATCAAGACGGTCAGCTCGCTCTACCTGGCGCTGCTGCAGGTGGGCCAGTTCGTCGCTCCGCTGGTCGCGGTGCCGCTGGCCTCGACGGCGGGGTGGCGCTGGGCGATCGGGATCTGGGCCGTGATGACGGCCGCGGCCTGCCTGCTCTGGGCGGCGCTCGCGGCCCGCGGAGGAGGCGGGGCGGCTCCGGCCGCCGCCGGCGGCCGCGTGGACGGGGCGTGGCGCACGCCGCTGCTCTGGGCGATGGTGCTGATGCTCGGGATGACCGGTCTGCACACCTACGGGATCATCACCTGGCTGCCGACGATCCTCGTCGACGCGGGCGCGGATCCGGCGCAGGGCGGGGCGCTGCTGGCGCTGTTCTCGGTGTTCGGCCTCGCCGCCGCCTTCGTGGTGCCGCCGCTGACTCTGGGGATGCGCAACCCGGTCGTGGTCGTGGTGGTGTGCTGCGTGCTGCTCGCCGTCGGCTACGCGGGCCTCGTCGTCGCTCCGCTGGAGGGTGCCATGGCGTGGGTGGTCTGCCTCGGGCTCGGCGTCAGCACGTTCCCGATGACGCTGACGCTCGTGAACGCGCGGACCCGGACGACCACCGGCTCCTCGACCCTCTCCGGCGCCACGCAGGGGCTCGGCTACGGGCTCGCCTGCCTCGGCCCGCTGCTGATCGGCGTGCTCTACGAGGCGCAGGGGGACTGGAGCGGCGCGTACGCGCTGCTGTTCGCCGGAGTGGCGGTGCTGCTGGTCAGCGGGATCGTCGCGTGCCGTCCGCGGTTCCTCGAGGACGAGGCGGCGCTCCGCCGGGCCTGAGCGGCGGCGCTCAGCGCGACGCGGCCGGAGCGAGCGCGGAGACGATCCGCTCCAGCCCGAAGCGCCAGGCGCTCTCCACGTCGCCGCCGAGGGTGAAGGCGCCTGGTGGAGAGCGCCTGAGGCGCGGAGCCGCTCAGGAGGCGGGGACGAGCTTCCAGCGGTCGGCGAGGATCTCGAGGCCCTTGTCGAAGGTCGCCGACCACGCCGTGACGTCGTGGGCGCTGTCCGGCACCTCGAGGTAGGTGGCGCTCATGCCGGCGGCGACGGCCGCGGCGTAGACGGTCTTCGCCCCGGGGAGGAACGAGGTGTCCTCGGCGCCGACTCCGAAGATCGCGACGGTGCCGGTGTAGGGGGCGTTCTCCGCGAGGACGTTCACCGGCTTCGCGGCCTCGTAGGCGGCCTGGTCGCCGCCGAACCCCTGCGCGACCGTCGCCGCCTCGCTGCCGAGGGTCGGCGCGAGCTCGCCCGAGGCGTCGACGATGTTGCCGAAGAGCGACGGGTGGCCGGCGCCGAGCTGGATCGAGCAGGTACCGCCCTGCGAGAGGCCGCCGATCGCCCAGTGCTGCGCGTCGCCGAGCACCGGGAGGTTCGCGCGGATCCAGTTCGGGACGTCGACGGTGAGGTACGTGGCCGATTTCCCGAGCGGCGAGTCGACGCACATCGGGTTCCTGTCCGGATCGCCCAGCTGGTCGGGCGACACGACGATCGGCGCGAGGCCGGCGTGCGCGGTGGCGTAGGCGTCGAGGGTCTGCTGGAACTTCTCGGTCGAGAGCGGATCGGAGGGCGACCCCGGCTGCCCCGAGAGCATGATCATCACCGGCAGCAGCGGCGGTGCCGCGGTGAGGGCCGCGGGCGGGAGGTAGACCACGGCGTCGCGGGCCGGGAAGCCCGACGCGGTGGCGGGGATGGCGACCGTCGAGACCGAGCCGACGGCGGGCATCCCGGCCGGGGCCGTCCAGGTCGCGAGGTCCGAGTGCGGTCCGTCCGCGGCGGCGACCGGCACGGAGGAGTCGGAGTACGCGCTGATCCCGAGCGCGCTGCGCACCGTGGGGTACTGGCCGAAGTCGATGTTGACGGTCATCGCGGCCGCCGCGACGACGAGCACTCCGGCCGCGAGCGACGCGAGCACCCCCCGCACGCGCCGGCGGGCGATCGCATGGCCGAGGACGACCAGCGCGACGCCCAGCCCGCCGATCCCGAGGCCGATCGCGACCCGAGTGACCGGCGTGAAGTCGACGCCGAACGGGCCGTCGGGCCCGTCGACGAGGGCGGCCAGGGCGGCGCCGCCGATCAGGCCCAGGAGGAGGACCGCGACGGCGATCCCGCCGCGCCGGGAGCGCCCGCGGCGGGGAGCGCGGACGTGGGCGGCGAGCAGGAGGAGGAGCGCTCCGATCGCGAGCACGTAGACGGCGACGACGAGGGGGCCGGAGACGAGGCTCAGGTCGAGGAGAGAGGTCATGCGTCGATCCGGTCGGAGGGTGCTCGGGCGGGCGTCAGTCTGGCGGCGGTCTCTGGAGGAGAGCCGGGAGCTGTCGGGAGCGATTCTCCTCCCCGGGCGCGGATCCACCGAGCTCTCCACCGATCGGGCGCAACCCCGCGCGCCGCGCCGCCGCTCCCGCCTAGCGTGGGACTCCCGACGCACACCGCGCCCTCACGAAGGAGCCCGCACCATGACGCAGCACCCCCGCCTCGAGACCTCCCGCGAGGCCCGCGCATGAGCCGCGGAGTCGCCGTCGTCACGGGCGGCACGGCCGGGCTCGGACGCGCCACGGTCCGCGAGCTCGCCTCCCGCGGCTGGGACGTCGCCGTGCTGGCACGCGGCGAGGACGGACTGGCGGCCACGGTCGCCGAGATCGAGCAGAAGGGCCGGCGCGGGCTGGGCATCCCGACCGACGTGGCCGACCGCGAGGCCGTCGAGTCGGCGGCCGACCGGGTCGAGGCCGAGCTCGGCCCGATCGAGCTGTGGGTCAACGACGCGATGGTCGGCGTCTTCGGCGAGTTCCTCTCGACCGAGCCCGCCGACTTCGAGCGCGCCGTGGGCGTCAACTTCTTCGGCTTCGTCAACGGCACCCGCGCAGCGCTCTCCCGGATGACCCCGCGCGACCGCGGGCACGTCATCCAGGTCGGCTCCGCCCTCGCGCACCGGGGCATCCCGCTGCAGGCCGCGTACTGCGCCTCCAAGTTCGGCGCCCGAGGCTTCACCGAGGCCGTCACCGCGGAGCTGCTGCACGCGAAGAGCCGCGTGCGCCTGTCCGAGGTCGACATGCCGGCGCTCAACACCATCCAGTTCAACTGGGTGAAGTCGCAGCTGCCGCACCACCCGCAGCCCGTGCCGCCGATCTACGAGCCCGAGGTGGGCGCGATCGCGATCGCCGACGTGGCCGACAAGCCGCGCCGCCGCACCTGGGTCGGCGAGCCGACCGCGGGCACCATCCTCGGCGACCGCTTCGCCGGGCGCTTCATGGACTGGTACCTCGCCCGCAGCGCCTTCGACGGTCAGCAGGCCCCCGACAAGACGGAGCCGATGCTCCCGAACAACGTGTACGAGCCGGTCCCCGGCGATCACGGCGCCCGCGGCCTCTTCAGCGACCGCGCGCACACCATGACGCCCCAGATCTGGATGATCCGCCACCGCGCCCTGAGCTACGCGGGGGCCGCCGCGGCCCTCGCCGCCGGCGCCGCGGGCGTCGTCTCGGCCCTGCGGAGGAAGTGACCGTGGTCGACGCCGTCGTCATCGGGGCGGGGCCCAACGGCCTCGCCGCCGCGGTCACGCTCGCGCGGGCCGGGCTCTCGGTCACCGTGCTCGAGCGCAACGAGACGATCGGCGGCGGCGCGCGCACGGCGGAGCTGACGCTGCCCGGGTTCCACCACGACGTCTGCTCGGCGGTGCACCCGATGGCGCTCGCGTCCGGCTTCTTCCGCGCCTTCGGGCTCGACCGGCGCATCGAGCTGGTCGTCCCCGAGATCTCGTACGCGCATCCGCTCGACGGCGGCCGCGCGGGCATCGCCTACCGCGACCTCGACCGCACGGCCGAGGCGCTGGGGCGCGACGGAGCGGCGTGGCGCGCCCTGATGGGACCTCTCTCCGAGCGGGCCGACCGCGTCGCGGGCTTCACGAACGACGCGCTGCTGCGGATCCCGACGGACCCGAGCGTGCTGATCCGCTTCGGACTGCGGGTGCTCGAGCAGGGCACCCCGGTGTGGAACCTGCGCTTCCGCGACGACGTCGCCCCGGCGATGTTCTCCGGGGTCGCCGCGCATTCGATCCGCCCGATGCCGAGCCCGTCGACGGCCGCGGCCGCCCTGGCGCTCGGCGCCTACGCCCACGCACGCGGCTGGCCGGTGCCGATCGGAGGCAGCCAGTCGATCGTCGACGCGCTCGCCGACGACCTCCGGGCGCACGGCGGCACCATCGAGACCGGCGTCGAGGTGACCTCGCTCTCCGAGCTGCCCCCGGCCCGCGCCGTGCTCGTCGACGGCACGCCGACGGCGCTGCTCGCGATGGCGGGGGACCGGCTGCCCCCGGCGTACGCCGCGGCCCTCCAGCGCTTCCGCTACGGCAACGGCGTGGCCAAGGTCGACTTCGCCCTCGACGGGCCGGTGCCGTGGACGAACCCGGAGCTCGCCGGCGCGGGCACGTTGCACGTGGGCGGCAGCCGCGCCGAGATCGCGGCCGCCGAGCGCGACGTGAAGCGCGGCCGGCACAGCCGCAGCCCCTACGTGCTGGTGGCGCAGCCCTCGATCGCCGATCCGACCCGGGCGCCCGAGGGCAAGCACGTCCTCTGGGCGTACACGCACGTCCCCCGGTACTCGCCCGCCGACCAGCAGGAGGCGATCACCGCCCAGATCGAGCGCTTCGCCCCCGGGTTCCGCGACCGCGTGATCGGCGCCTCCTCGATGACCGCCCGCGACATGCAGGCCTACAACCCGAACTATCTGGGCGGCGACATCGCCGCCGGCGCCGCGAGCGTCGCGCAGCTGCTCTCGCGCCCGGTCCCCACGACCGACCCGTGGCGGACGCCCGCGAAGGGGCTCTACCTCTGCTCCTCGTCCACCCCGCCCGGGCCGGGCGTGCACGGCATGGCCGGCTGGCACGCCGCCCACAGCGCGCTGCGGCACGAGTTCGGAGTGCGCGAGTCGCCCGACCTGTCGCCGGAGGCGCGCCCGGCCTGAGCCGCCGCCGTTGCGCTGCGCCCGTCGCCGCCCCCGGCCTGCCAGGCTGAGGGACGGCGCCCCCACGCGCCCCACCACCACTCGAAGGAGTCCGCGATGTCCCGCACCACCCGCGTCGTCCACTGCCCGCCCGAGTCCGTCTTCGCGGTGCTCGCCTCCGGCTGGCTGTTCCCGAGCTGGGTCGTCGGCGCGTCGCGGATGCGGAAGGTCGACGCCGACTTCCCGCACGTGGGCTCGCAGCTGCACCACTCCTTCGGCCTGTGGCCGCTCGTGATCGACGACCGCACCACGGTTCTCGAGTGGGACCCGCCGCGCCGGATGGTCATCCAGGCCGCCGGCTGGCCGCTCGGCGAGGCCCGGGTGCGCGTCGAGGTCGAGCCGCACGCCCGCGGCGCGAAGGTGCGGATGCACGAGGCGCCCGTGAAGGGCCCGGGCACGCTCGTCCCGAAGCCGCTGATGCACTCGTTCCTCTGGATCCGCAACCGCGAGGCCGTGCGCCGGCTCGCCCACATGGCCGAGGCGGGAGCCGCGGGACGCACGCTCGCGCCCGCCTCGCTCCCCTCGCCCGCCGACCGTGCCGGGATCGACCGGCCGAAGCACGTCTGGGCACGCCTGACCGGAGCGATCGGGTCGATCGCGGTCGGGACGCTCGTGGTCCGCGGCGTCCTCGCGGCCGTGCGGCGCGCCCGGAGCTGACGGCGCCCGGAGCTGACGGCGCCCGGACCCGACGGCGCCCGGAGTCGGCGGCGCCCCGGAGACGACGGCGCCCGGGTCGGACGCCGCTCGGCTCGGACGCCGCCCGGGTCAGACGATCCGCTCGACCAGCCGCACGTGCTGCACCGCGACGCGCTTCGGCTCGCCCCCGAAGGCGGCGTCGCGCTCGGGCGAGGCCAGGTACGCCCGCTCGACCTCGGCGAACGCGTCGGCGTCGCCGGCCGTGCTGACCGCCCAGACGAACTCGTTCACCTCGCGGTCGGCGTAGGCGAACTCGATCCGGAAGCCGTGGGCCTCGCGCGCCGGCACGATCCGCTCGGGGAACCAGGCGAGGAAGTCGTCCATCACCCCGTCCATCAGCTCGTAGCGTCGGAGTTGGATCGTCCTGGTCTCGGCTGCAGCGCTCATGCTGCGACGGTACCCGCCCGGCGGCCGCGCCGTCGCCGCGCTACGCTCACCGCCGACAGCCCCACGCCGAGGAGGACAGCACGGACCCCCGCCACCGCTCCCTCGCGCTGCTCGTCGCCGGCTGCTTCTTCATGGAGAACGTCGACGCCACGATCGTTACGACCGCCGCGCCCGCGATCGCCGCCGACCTGGGCGTCGACTCCGCCGCGGTCTCGATCACCGTCACCGCGTTCCTCCTCACCGTCGCCGTCCTCATCCCGGCCTCGGGCTGGCTCAGCGAGCGCTTCGGCGTGCGCCGCGTCTTCACCACCGCGATCGCCGTCTTCACCCTCGCCTCCCTGCTCTGCGCGCTCAGCCCCACGCTGCCGCTGCTGGTCGGCGCCCGCGTCCTGCAGGGCGTCGGCGGCGCGCTGATGGTGCCGGTCGGCCGGCTCGCGGTGCTGCGGGCGACCCCGCGGGAGGGGATCATCCACGCCATCGCGATCCTGGTCTGGCCGGGACTGGTCGCCCCCGTGATCGCGCCGTTCCTCGGCGGGCTGCTCACCACCGTCGCCTCCTGGCACTGGATCTTCCTGATCAACCTGCCCCTCGGGGTCGTCGCGTTCGCGATCGCGCGCCGGATCGTCCCCGCCACCGCCGAGAGCGCGCCGCCCCCGCTCGACGTCACCGGGCTGGTGCTCGTCGCGGTCGGGCTGGGCGCGCTGGTCGGAGCGGCGGGGCTCCTCACCGGCTCCGAGCTCGACGGGCGGGCGGTGGCGCCGATGCTCGTCGGCGCGGTCGTGACGGCGCTCGCCGTGCGGCACCTGCGCCGCGCCGAGCATCCGCTCGTGCGGCTCGACGCCTTCCGCTTCCGCACCTTCCGGGTCGCCAACGCGAGCGGATCGCTCTACCGGGCGACCGTGAACGCGGTGCCGTTCCTGCTCCCGCTGCTGTTCCAGGACGCGTTCGGCTGGAGCCCGGTGCAGGCCGGCTCCGTGGTGCTGGCGCTCTTCGCCGGCAACCTGGCGATCAAGCCGGCCACGACTCCGCTGCTGCGGCGCCTCGGCTTCCGCGGGGTGCTGGTCGCGGCGAGCGCGGTCGGGGCGGCGTGCATGGCGGCGATGGCGTTCCTCGAGCCGGCGACTCCGGTGGCGCTCGTGGTGGCGCTGCTGGTGCTGAGCGGAGTGGCCCGCTCGGCGGGCTTCACGGCCTACAACACCGTCACGTTCGCCGAGGTCCCGCAGGAGGGGATGTCGGGCGCCAACACCCTCAACGCCACCACGCAGCAGATCGCGGCCGGCCTCGGGGTCGCGGTGGGCGCGGTGGCGCTCGCCGTCGGCACCGCGATCGGGCCCGGCCTCGTCCCCTACCGCGTCGCCTTCCTCGCCCTCGCGGTGCTGACCCTCGTGCCGCTCGCCGCCGCCGCCCGGCTCCCGCGCGACTCCGGGAGCGCCCTCACAGCCTGACCCGCGCGGGCGTCAGGCGAGGCCGAGCGCGATGCCGTCGAGGATGTCGTGCGCGGTCGAGCGGACCCGGTCGACGCCCGGCGACGCCTCGTGGACCGCGCGGAGGACCTCGCCCCAGACCAGCGCGCCGGCCGCCAGCACGTCCTCGCGCCCCGGGCGGACCCAGGGGAGGGCCGCCGTCCCCTCCGGAGACAGCGCGGCGAGCTCGTCGCAGGCGGCGAGGACGTCGGAGAGGGGGAGGGACGTCTCGAGCGCGGCGCGGTCGGTGGTGCGGAGGACGTGCGCGGTGATCGTGAGCACGGTCGCGGCGACGCCGACGACGCTCCGGGCCTGCGAGAGGTCGACGGAGGAGGCGGCCAGCGCGGCGCCCACGTCCGCCCGCATCGCCGCGCGCTCGCCCTCCGTCGGTTCGGCGGCCCGGCGGTGGCGCTCGGTCAGGCGGACGCTGCCGACGTCCATCGAGTGCGCCTGCTCCGGCTCCGCTCCGCCGAGCACGAGCTCGGTCGAGCCGCCGCCGAGGTCGACGACCAGCACGGGCCGGGCGGAGTCGACGGCCGAGACCGCGCCGCGGAAGGAGAGCCGTGCCTCCTCCTCGCCGGAGATCGTCTCCGGGGTGACGCCGAGGATCCGCTCGACGGCGGCGAGGAAGTCCTCGCGGTCGGCCGCGTCGCGGGTGGCCGAGGTGGCGACGAAGCGGAGGTGCTCGGCGCCGGCCTCCTGCGCGGCGGCCGCGTACTCGCGGGTGACGGCGAGGGTCCGCTCGAGCGCGGCCGGGTCGAAGCGGCCGGTGCGGTCGACCCCGCGGCCCAGCCGCACGAGCTCGGTGCGGCGCTGGACGTCCCGGAGGCGGCCGCCCTCCACGTCGGCGATCAGCAGGCGGAGGGAGTTGGTGCCGCAGTCGAGCGCCGCGACGCGCGTGGGGGAGGACATCCGCCCATTCTGCCCGCGCGGCCCGGGCCGGAGGCGGGCGATAGCCTGGGGGGGAGAGACGAAGGAGCCGCCCGTGCACGAACACCACGTCCGCGTCCACCGCAGCGACGAGGAGCTCCCGCGACACGGGCAGCTCGCCCACGCGCTCGCCGAGGTCGCCGCCGATCCGGTCGAGATCGACGACGAGGTCGCCGAGATGGTGGTCAACCGGGTCATCGACAACGCCGCCGTCGCCACCGCGTCGCTCCTGCGCCGCCCGGTCGTCGCCGCCCGCGCGCAGGCTCTCGCGCACCCCGCCTCCATCGGCGGCCAGGGCTCGGTCGTCCTCGGCGTCGACCCGGCCCGCCGGGTGTCGCCCGAGTGGGCGGCCTGGGCCAACGGCGTCGCCGTGCGCGAGCTCGACTACCACGACACGTTCCTGGCGGCCGAGTACTCGCACCCGGGCGACAACATCCCTCCGCTGATCGCCGTCGCCCAGCACGCGGGCATCGGCGGGGCGCAGCTCGTCCGCGGCATCGTCACCGGATACGAGGTCCAGGTCGACCTGGTGCGCGCGATCAGCCTGCACCGGCACAAGATCGACCACGTCGCGCACCTCGGCCCCTCGGCCGCCGCCGGGATCGGCACGCTGCTCGGCCTCGACGTCGCGACGATCGAGCAGGCCGTCGCGCAGGCCCTGCACACGACGACCGCCACGCGGCAGTCGCGCAAGGGCGAGATCTCGAGCTGGAAGGCGTACGCGCCGGCCTTCGCGGGGAAGATGGCGATCGAGGCGGTCGACCGGGCGATGCGCGGCGAGACCAGCCCGTCGCCGATCTACGAGGGCGAGGACGGCGTCATCGCCTGGATGCTCGACGGCGCCGACGCGAGCTACGACGTCCCGCTGCCCGATCGCGGCGAGGCCAAGCGCGCGATCCTCGACACGTACACGAAGGAGCACTCGGCCGAGTACCAGGCGCAGGCGCTGATCGACCTCGCCCGCCGCCTGCACCGCACGCACCCCGAGGCCGCCGATCCCGAGCGCGTCGAGCGGATCGTCCTGCACACCTCGCACCACACGCACTTCGTGATCGGCTCGGGCGCGAACGACCCGCAGAAGTACGACCCGGCCGCGTCCCGCGAGACGCTGGACCATTCCGTGCCGTACATCTTCACGGTGGCGCTGCAGGACGGCGCCTGGCACCACGTGCACAGCTACGCCCCCGAGCGGGCCGCCCGCGCCGGCACGATCGCGCTCTGGCACCGGGTCACCACGCAGGAGGACGCGGAGTGGACGCGCCGCTACCACTCCACCGATCCGGGCGAGAAGGCGTTCGGCGCCCGCGTCGAGATCCTGATGACGGACGGCACGACGATCGTCGACGAGATCGCGGTGGCGGACGCGCACCCGCTGGGCGCGCACCCGTTCAGCCGAGAGCAGTACGTGTCGAAGTTCCGCACGCTCGCCGCCGACGTGCTCGAGGAGTCCGAGATCGAGCGCTTCCTCGACCTCGCGCAGCGCCTGCCCGAGCTGACCCCGGAGGAGGTCGGCCGCCTCAGCGTGATCGCCGCCCCCGGCGTCCTCGCCTCGATCGAGCCCCCGCGCGGCCTGTTCTGATCCCGCCGCGGGAGCGTCGTCCGCACGCACGGTGACGCGCGCACGGACGGCCTCCCGCGGCGGGGAGCGCCGTCGTCAGGCGGTCTGCTCGGCGACCCAGTCCTGGATCTCGGCGATGAAGCGCCGGCGCGAGAAGACCCGGCTCCGGGCCCGGAAGGCGTCGACGTCGAGCGCGAGCGCACGGCGCAGCAGGTCGCTCCAGTCCGGATCGCCCTCGAGGTCGGCGATGACGCCCCCGCCGGCGAGGGACACGCTCTCGCGCACTCCGCCGATGTCGGTCCCGATGACCGGCGTCCCGCAGGCCATCGCCTCGACGGGCATGATCCCGAAGTCCTCGACGGCGGGGAAGACGTACACGAGCGCCTGCGCGTAGAGCGCGCGGATCAGCTGGTCGGAGGGCGAGATGACGAAGGTCACGTCGGCCCGGATCTCCTCGGCGTAGGCGCGGAGCCGCGCCTCCCAGGGGCCGTGCCCGGCGATGACGACCGGCAGCCCGGTGCGGGCTCCGGCGTCCATGACCTTCTCGAGGCGCTTGTAGGGGACGAACCGCGAGGCGCCCAGGATGAACGGCCGCGCGAGCGAGTCGAGGAGGCGCAGCTCGTCGTCGTCGAGCGGGGAGCGCCAGTCGGTGATCGTCGAGAGCAGCTCGGTGTTCACCGGCGGGTAGATGACCCTCGACGGCTGGTGCCACGCGTCGCGCACCCGCTGCCCGGTGAAGAGGCTGTTCACCGCGATGGAGGAGGCCTCGGCGGCGCGGAGGCGGTCGATCGGCTTGAGGAGCAGGCTCGCGGTGCGGGCGGCGAGGCTGCTGCCGCGGCCGTCGCGGTCGGGCTCCCAGATGTAGCGGGCCGGGGTGTGCGCGTAGACGAGCTTGCGGGTCGGTCCGCTGGTGCGGACGTGGTGGGCGAAGAGGTGCGAGCTGACCAGCACCCACTCGCGGGAGGCGCCGACCGGGAGCCGCCACGTGGGCAGCATCGCCGGCAGGGCGAGGACCTTGTGGCGGCGCAGCGGCGTGCGCGCCAGCCAGGACTCCGAGACGGGCCTGCCGACGACCTCGGCGCAGTCGCTCCAGAGGACGCGGACGTCGGCGTCGGCGAAGGCCTCGGTCATCGCCTCGAGCACGCGCTCGGCGCCTCCGCGGCGCTCGACCCACTCGTGCACGATCAGGCCGGGACCGACCGGGGGGACGGATCGGGAACGGGTGGTCGCGTCGATGACGGCAGTGATGATGGGCCCCTTCCCCCGGGCGTGCGGTGAGGATCGGGCGGCCATCCGGAGACGGGAGCGGCTCCGAATGCTTATCCGTCGTCGGTGACCGATCAGCAGTGCAGTAGAAGCTAACCGGCTCGTGGAGAAGGAATCGAAAGGCGAGTACGAGTCGTCGCAGAACGACGGGGAAAGGAGAGTCCGATAATCCGGATAAGCCGCGAGCGGAATGGCGAGGATCGTCTGGAGTGCGTCGCGGAGGCGCTATTCCCTCGGAGATCACAACGATGGAGGAGAGTCGCGGAGAGGAAGAAGTCACTCTTTCAGTGACGCCGTGCCGGAAGGATCAGGAGACGCCGATGCGCTGCAGGGTCTGCCACCGCCACTGGTCGCGGACGCCCTCGCGCACGGTGCGCACCGCCCGCCAGCCCAGCTCCCGGTCGGCGCGCGCCGGGTCGGCCCAGCTCGCGGCGAGGTCGCCCGGCCGGCGCCCCACGGCCCGCCACCGGACCGTCTCCCCGCTCGCCCGCTCGACCTCGTCGATCAGCTCGAGGACGCTCGTCGGTGAGCCCGTGCCGAGGTTGTAGACGCGGTGCCCGGGCCGCGCGCGCTCGAGCGCCGCGACGTGCCCGGCCGCGAGGTCGCAGACGTGGATGTAGTCGCGCAGCCCCGTGCCGTCGGGGGTCGGGTAGTCGTCGCCGAGGACGTCGACGCACCGGGAGGGGTCGCCTGCGGCCCGTGTCAGCACGGGCAGGAGGCTCCCCGGCGCCGTGGCCGGATCCTCGCCGATCCGCCCCGACGGGTGCGCGCCGATGGGGTTGAAGTAGCGGAGGCTGACCGCGCGCAGGAGGGGATCGGCGCGCGCAGCGTCGCCGAGGATCTCCTCGATGACGCGCTTGGTCGCGCCGTAGGGGCTCGCCGCGCTGAGCCCGGCGGGGGAGTCCTCCCCGACCGGCATCGCGCCGCCCGGGCTGTAGACGGCCGCCGAGCTCGAGAACACGACGGTGCGGATCCCCGCCTCCGCTGCGACCGAGAACGCCGCGGTGGCGAGCCCGACGTTGACCGTCCAGTACTCGAGGGGCCGCCGCACCGAGTCGCCGACCGACTTGAGCCCGGCGAGCAGGACCAGGGCGTCGACCGGTCCGTGGGCGGCGAGGAAGCGGGTCAGCGCGGCCGTGTCGCGCGCGTCGGCGATCAGGCGGGGGACCACCGAGCCGGTCAGCTCCTCCACCGCGTCGAGGGTCCGCTCGCTCGCGTGCGAGAGGTCGTCCACGACCAGCACCTCGTGGCCGCTCTCGAGGAGCGCGACGGCGGTGTGGCTCCCGATGTAGCCCGCTCCGCCCACCAGAAGGACTCGCATGCGGGGGAGCCTAGATCGGCTCCCGCGCGGCGTCGGCGCCGCTGCCGGGCCCGCGGATCCGTCGATCCGCGCCGCCGTCACCCGTGCGCGGGACGCCCTCTGCCGCGGTCGTAGCCCGCGATCGCCGCGGACTCGACGGCGAGCGCGACCAGCTTCTCGCCGACCGGGCGGGGCACCACTCCGAGCGCGGCGTCCGCGAATCCCGCGACCAGTGCCGTCCGCCGCTCGCTCCCGCCGCGGGCCAGGAGGCGCACGGCCGCGTCCCATGCGCCGGCCGCGGGCACCGCCTCCCGCACCTGCTCGGGGTGCAGCCGCTCGAACGTGCGGCGGGCCGCCCCCGAGAGGAACGCGCGCCGGCTGCGGACCGCCGCCGAGACGGAAGCGCCGTGGTGCAGGGCCTCGGCGCCGGGCTCGATCCGCACCGGCACTCCCAGGCGGTGCAGCCGGTAGCCCCAGTCGACGTCCTCCCAGCCGTACTCGCGGTAGTCGGTGCTGTAGCCGCCGACCCGGTCGTAGGTCGCCCGCGTCACCGAGACGTTGCCGCCCCAGTAGCGCCAGGCTGCGTCGAAACCCGCCGCGTAGGCGCCGCGGCGGAAGCGCTCGCCGGCCGGCCGGCCGTAGGCGCGGGAGTAGGCGGTGCCCGGGTCGACGTCGGGGCAGAGGCCGACGACGCCGACGACCGCGTCCCGATGGGCCCCGACGTGCGCGGCGGCCCAGCCCGGGCCGGGCTCGAGGTCGTCGTCGCAGCGGATCAGCACGTCGCCCCGCGCGGCGTCGAAGCCGGCGGTGAGCGCGGCGGAGCGCCCCCGGTTCTCGGGGAGCACGACGCGGCGCACGGGCACGGGGGAGGCGTCGAGGGCGCGCTCGCTGGCGTCGACGACGCCGTCGAGGACCACGACCACGTCGAGATCGCGGTGGGTCTGAGCCGCGAGGGCGGCGAGGAGGCGGGGCAGGCGGGCCGCCCCCGCGTAGCTGGGGACGACGACGCTCGCGACGCTCATCGGGACTCCTCGCCGCGCGGGCTGCTCTCGACCAGGAGCAGCTCCTCCAGCCCGCTCAGCACGCGCGCCAGGTCGTCGGCGATGGCGCCGGGATCGGTGGAGTGGAGGCGGGCGAGCCGGTCGGCCAGGCCGGAGAAGTCCTGCGGCTCGTCGTCGAGCGCCCGCCAGGTCGCGGCCACGCTCTCGCGCAGCGCGTAGGGGCTGCCCATCGGGGAGACGTCCAGCGGGAGCACCAGGACGCGCCCGTTCAGATCGACGGAGGCCGTGTCCGGGCGGCGCCGCCAGAGAAGGAGCCGGGGGTCCTCTGCCATCTTCTCCGCGTCCTCTCCGCTGATCACCGCCAGTGCGAGTAGAAATCCGCCAGCGCCTCTTATCGCGACGCCTCTCTCGCTATGTTTGCCGCCGACGCGCCAAGGGGTGTACGTCGAGCGACAGCACCGGAGGGCCGCCAATGTCGGAGTCTAATCCGCTCGCATCCAGCGATATCAGCGATAAGAGCGAGAAGAAGAGCGCGAATTCCGCGGGCGTCTTCGCACGGCGGACGGTCGTGGCCGGAGCGGTCTGGTCGGTGCCCGCGGTGATGCTGGCGCAGTCCGCCTCCGCTGTCTCGATCAGCTGCTTCCCGGTGGGGACGGTCTTCCAGGCGGTCGCCCGCGGACGCCTCCTCAGCGGCTTCCTCGGCGGCGTGAACCTCGACAATGTCGCCGGTGTCTCGGGCGTGACGGCGACTGCGC
This sequence comes from Rathayibacter sp. AY1C2, assembly GCF_002931195.1. Lineage (NCBI taxonomy): Bacteria > Bacillati > Actinomycetota > Actinomycetes > Micrococcales > Microbacteriaceae > Rathayibacter > Rathayibacter sp. AY1C2. Next base: position 105,357 of record NZ_PSWG01000008.1, read on the forward strand.
CGGCGTCGGGACCGAATCCGCCCGACCCGGTCGTCGTGACGGGCGGCGTCAACGCCACGGTACTGAACGGCATCGCCGTGAACGCGACCGGGCTGACCGGCACGCTCTCCTCCCTCCTCACGCTGGCGGCTCCCGCCGGCGTCGGCACCCTCAACCAGTACGCGGAGGCGAGCACCACCGGCACCGTCCGCGGAGCCTCCGGTGCGATCACCAATGCCGGCCAGCTGGCGCTGACCCCGACCTCGGGGAGCTACCCCGACTTCGGCACCGTCAACCTGCAGGCGATCCTCGCCGCCGTCGGCAGGCCGGATCTGTCTGACCTCCTGACCAACGTTGCCGGGCTCACCCTGCAGATCGGCGCCGTCACCGGACGCGCTGCTCTTCAGTCGGCCTGCGTGCCCGGGTCGGACAACCTGCAGCGCGACTACCAGATCACCAGGCTGAACCTGGTGCTCACGTCGACGGCGCTGACAGCTCTCGTCACCGCGGTGAGGAACGCCCTTGCTCTGATCGAAGACATTCGTGTTGCCACGGTCGCTGTTGTCACGGTCGACGTCGCCGCCATCCTGGCGGGAAACCTGCCCGGCGGAGGTCAGCCGATCCAGGCGAGCCTCGGGACGACTCCGGCGACGCTGACGATCGATCTCGCCTCGCTTCTCGGTCCTGCTCCCGGGCAGCCCGGGAGCACGCAGTTCGGCTCCTACTCCGCCTTCCTCAACAACCTGCCACCGAACTCGACTCTCCTCGTGGACAGCGGTCTCGGCGTTCCGGCAGCAGCCCTGACCGCTTTCACGACGACTCTGGTCACTGTTCTCACGCAGAGGCTGCGCGAGAACATCAGGATCCTCGGGATCCCGCTGAACGGCCCTGGCGTGCCCGCCAACGTCTTGACCCTGGTCCTGAACGTGCTGAACCCGCTGCTCGCGGCCCTGCCGGCTCTTGTCGGAGCCGTTGTCACCACCGCGATCACCCCGGTCTTCGCCGCCCTGCGGGACGTCATCCAGATCGACGTCAACGCGCAGAACCGCTCCACCAACCCGACCGGGCCCGCCGCCCTCGAGGCGCTCCCCGTCGGCCGCTACGACGTCGCGGCGCTCTACATCCGCGCGGTGGGGCTCGTGAACCTGCTCGACCTGTTCATCGCCCGCGGCTCCGTCGGGCCGAACGTCCGCACGGGCTAGCCGCGCGCTCGGCGCCGTCAGGCGCCGCGGACCACGAGGCCGTGCTCGACCATCGCGTCGAGCACGGCCTCGACGTGCGCCCGGGGGTCGCCCGCGGGCGGGGCGCCGTGCTCGGCGACGACGGCCCCGGTCAGCGCGTCGACCGTCGCGGGCGTCCCGAGAGCACGCCACAGCACCGGGCCGATCCCGGTGAGCGTCTCGACCCGCTCGTCGAGGAGGCAGCTGACCACTCCGTCGCGCTCGACCCACTCGACGCCGGTGGCGCGCGCGAGCAGACCCGGGCCGGGCGCCGCCGCATCGGCCTCGGGCGCGTCGGCGACGACCGGCGACGGCTCCCCGATCCGCTCGAGGAGGGGCAGCACCGTCTCCGCCTCGCGGTAGTGGAGCACCCGGGCCCCGCCGACGGAGTCGAGCAGCCCCGCGAGGTGGTGCAGCGCCGCGGGCAGCCGTGCGAAGTGGCTCAGCTCGGGCAGCAGCACCGAGAGCGCCTCGTCGAAGGCGATCGGCTCGAGCCGGGGCTCCGCCGGGCCGGACGGGTCGCGGGCGATCAGGAGCAGGGCGGCCAGGCGCAGCGGAGCGTCCGGCAGCGGCTGCAGGCCCATCGCGGCGGGGGAGCGGTGCCGCTTCCAGTCGCCGCCGTCGAGGAGGGCGACGGGCTTCCGGAACGGCAGCACCCGCCCGTCGCGGCGGACGGCGAGCGTCTCGTCGGTCACGTACCCGTACCGGCGCGCGGCGAGGCTCACGAGCGTCGACTTCCCGGCACCGGGCCGCCCGACGAACGCGACGACGCGGCCGTCGGGCAGGGCGACCGCGGAGGCGTGCACGCTGAGCAGCCGGCCCTCGCAGGCGTCGGCCGCCGCGAGGGTGAGCGCGGCGCCGATGTGCTCGGCGAGGGCGTCCTCGGTCGGCTGCGCGATCACTCCCGGCTCCCCGACCGGCTCGGTCAGCGACACCCGGTACTCGGAGCCCGGGCGATCGGCGTCGTCGTCCACGTCGTTCCACGACTCCTCCACCTCCGCCACGAAGCGGTCGGGGACGGTGTCGTCGAAGGTGAAGCGCACGCCGAGCCCGAAGGGGGCGCGGATCAGCCGGCGGGTCATGTCAGGTCCTGTCCGTCCGTCGGAGGTGGTCCCACGCGAGCGGAGCCGTGCGGGCGCCGCGGCGCAGCCGCCGCCACCAGCCGGCCGCCACGTCGATCCGGCGCGGGCCGATGGCGGGGTCGGCGGCGCGCAGGGCGTGGGGAGCGGGGAAGACGGCGCGGGCGAGGAGCAGCGGCCGCTGCCGCCAGCCGGCCGCGCGCACGGCCTGCACCCACCCCGCGGAGGCGTGGGGCGAGCTCGCGTTGATCCGCCACGCCCGCAGCTCGGCCGCGGGCACCTCCCCGGCGCGCGCGCGGATGCCGAGCGCATCGAGGAAGGGCTGCGCGGTCTGGACGGCGCCGAGCTCCTCCGCCGCCGCCCGGAGCGGAGCGTGCAGCTGCGCGCGGGCGGCCACCGCCTCGACGAGCAGGTCGTAGTCGGAGGGCCGCGTGAGGCGCGGGTCCGTGATCTGCCAGGCGTCGCGGAGCGCGTGCAGCGCCAGCACGAGCGCCGAGTCGGCGACGCTCGCGGTCGCGACCGGACGGCCGGCCAGCTCCACGATCCGGTGCCGGCTCCACAGCGCCTCGAAGGCGTCGCGCGGCGGCACGAGGAATCCCGGCCACCGCCAGTGCACGTCGATGTCGACCGGCCACGCGGCGTGCCGGTAGGAGCGCGAGTGCTTGGCCGCGAGCGTCGGTCCGTCCGGCCAGGGCCGCTCGGTCCAGCCGTCGGCGGCCAGGAGGGCCAGGATCCCGGGCAGGTCGTCGGGGGCGACCAGAAGGTCGACGTCGCCGGAGGCGCGGGGCGGCCGGAGCCGGTCGGCGGCGGCGGTCGGTCCCTTGAGCACGAGTGCGCGCAGGCCCGCCGCGTCGGCCCGCCGGTGGACGAACGCCGACACGAGCGGCACGGCCTCGTCGGCCCAGAGAACGCCCACGAGCTCCATCCGGTCAGTATTCCAGCGCTCCCGCGGCCCGCGGAGCCCGGCCGGGCCCGGTGGAGCCGGGCGCTCGTCTCGGTGAGGATGGGCGCGCGGGCCGCGGGGGCACCGCACGGAGGCGGGCGGGGCGGCGGATGATCCACGGGGGAGCGGGCGGCGCCGGGCGGCCTCCGGTGGCGCTCGCGACCAACAACGGCGACATCGGCGGCGGCGAGGTGATGCTGCTGAGCATCGCGGAGGCGCTCGAGGCGCTCGAGGTCCCGGTCGTGGTCGTCGGCCCCTCGGAGCCGCGTGCGCTCGTCGCCGCCGCCCTCGCCGCCGGCCACCGGGTCGTCGAGCTCGAGGCCGCGGGCAGACCCGCCTGGATGCGCGCGCTGCGGCGCTGGGACGCCTCCTCCCGCGAGGGCGTGCTGTGGTGCAACGGGCTGGTGCCGGCCGTCGCGACCGCAGGGCGTCCGCGGCGGATCGTGCATCTGCACCAGCGCCCGTCCGGCCTGCAGCGGCTGCTCGCGCCCGTGGCCCGCCGCGGCGCCCTGGCGACCCTCGTCCCCTCTCGCTACCTCGCGGGGGTCGTCCCCGGGTCGACCGTGCTGCCGAACTGGAGCCGCCGCGTCGAGCTGCCGGAGGCGCGGCCGCGGGTGGACGGGACGACCGTTCTCGGCTTCCTCGGGCGTCCCTCGCTCGCGAAGGGGGTGCGGGTCCTCACCGAGGCTCTGGCGCTGCTGGAGGCCGGGGAACCGGGCGCGTATCGCCTGGTGCTGGCGGGCGAGCCCCGGTTCGTGGCGGAGCGGGAGCGTCGCGAGGTGGAGGCGGCCCTCGCTCCGGTCGCCGCTCTGGTGGACCGGCCGGGGTGGATCGAGCCCGGCGACCTCTTCGCGCGGATCGACCTCCTGGTGGTGCCGTCGGTGCAGCCGGAGTCGTTCGGCCTGGTCGTGACCGAGGCGATGTCGGCCGGCGTCCCCGTGGTGGTGAGCGATGCCGGTGCGCTCCCCGAGGTCGTCGGCCCGTCGATCGACGCCACGTTCCGAGCCGGGGATCCGCGGGCTCTGGCCGAGCTGATCAGAGCCCGGAAGAAGAGAGGACTATCGGAGTCGCGGGAGAGGGATCGTGCCCGCTGGAACGATTCCTACTCCCCGTCCTCCGGGAAGTCGGCTATCGACGGACTTCTGGCGCGGATGGCCCTCTCCGATGATTCCTGATCCTCCCGCCAGGAGACCGATCCGCTTTCCGGGGAATGCCGCGGGGAGCCTCTCCTCCTCCCTCGGGAAAGGACGACGATGACCCGCGAACCGGAAGTCCTCAGAGTGCTCGGACTGTTCCTCAAGCACTCGACACTGCGCCTGGCTCCGGGCGAGCCCTTCGCCCGCGGGAGGCTGCCGTACCGGGCCGACCTCCTCCGGGACGACTCGACGCGGCTCCTCGTCCCCGGTCACGCGTCTCGGCCCGCGCACGTGAAGCTCCGCGACGTCGTGGAGCACCGCACGGGGCTGAACGTGGACACGCAGCTGCGCGCACTCCGGGCGGTCCGCTCGGCCGACGCGGTGCTCTGCGTGCTCGAGCCGGAGGCGGGCCTCCCCGCGCTGCTCCGCAGCGCGCGGCTCGGGCCGTACGGCCGCACGCCGCTCGTGGTCCTCTCCTGCTGGTGGGCGGAGGAGCTGCTCACCGGCTCGCCTCAGCGGCGCCGACAGGTGGTCCGGCTGCTTCAGGGGGTCGACCGGCTCGTCGTGCTCAGCGAGAACCAGCGCGAGGTCTTCGCCCGCCACGGCGTCGACGAGCGGCGGATCGCACCGGTGCTCTTCGGGGTCGACTCCGACTACTACCGGCCCGTTCCGCCGCGTCCGAAGCGGTTCGAGGTGCTCGCCGTCGGGGTCGACCGCGGGCGCGACTTCGACTCGCTGGTCGCCGCCGCCGAGCGCCTGCCGCACCGGCGGTTCGACATCGTGACCACTCCTGCGCGGCGGCCGTCCCGGGCGCTGCCGGCCAACGTCGTCCTGCACGATCCCGTCCCGGTCGGACGGCACCGCGACAACCTGCGCGACGCCGAGCTCGTCGTCGTCACCAGCCACGACCTCGCCTACCCGACGGGCCAGAGCGTCCTGCTGGAGGCCTCCGGCTGCGGGACCTGCACGGCGGTCACCGCGAGCGCCGCGATGACCGGCTACATCCGCGACGGCGAGACGTCCTTCTCGCTGCCCCTGCACGATCCGGCGGGGATCGCGGCGGTGCTGGAGGCGGTGCTGAGCGACGACGGGAAGCGGGCCGAGGTCGCCCGCGCGGGCCGGGAGCGGGTGCTGGCCGAGCTGAGCGCGCGGCACATGTGGGCGGGCGTCCGCGCCATCCTCCGCGACGCGGTCCGCGAGCGCGGCCGGGGCTGAGCAGCGGTCGGCCGGGGCAACACCAGGCGACCTCCGCCCCACCGGGAAGGGCCCGCCGACCGGGACCTCCGCGCCCCGGACCCGTGGATCCGCGCCGGATCAGGCGGACGCGGGAGGCGCTACTCCGGCGGCAGAGCGCGGGCGCGGGCGGACTCCTCCGCGAGCAGAGCGAGACCCGCGCCGATCACGACGAACGAGATCGGGGCGAAGAACACCTCGCCCAGCTGCGTCGCACACAGCAGCACCAGGATGCTCGCCGCGCCGACCGCGTGCCCCGGGCGGCTCCCGGCCCCGGCGGCCGTCGTCGCGAAGCCGGCCACGAGCACGGTGCCGATGACGCCGACGAGCAGCACGACGCCGCCCTCGGCCATCAGCGCCAGGTAGGAGTTGTGGAAGAACCAGTCGATCCCGTCGACCCGCGCGGTCGCCTCGCCGAGCCCGGAGCCGGTCCACGGCGAGAGCGCCACCTTGTCGACCGAGGCGTCGAGGATGCGGGCGCGCAGGGCGTCGGAGCCGGCCCGCTCCACCCCGTAGTCGCCGGCCGTCGCCAGGTTCCGCTCGGCCCAGAGGAACAGCAGGACGAGGCCGCCGCCGAGGAGCGCGCGGAAGAGCAGGCGCAGGTACGGCGCCGCGACGAGCCACACGAGCGCGCAGGCGTAGGCCGCCATCGACGTGCGGGAGTCGGTGGCGACGACCGCAGCGGCTCCGAGCCCGAGCACGCCGATCCGCAGCCACAGCCGCGAGCCGAGCGCCGAGACCAGCAGTGCCGCCGCTCCGTAGACGAGACCGGCCACGTTCTTGTCCTGGAGGAAGCCGGTCAGGGCGCCCTGGTAGCTGTCCGGGGCGAGTCCCGCGACGAACAGCACGGCATTCAGCGACAGGGTCGCGGCGAGTCCTTTGAGCCCCGAGACCACGTCGATCCGCCCGCTCGCGAGGAAGCCCGCGGCGAGCATGACGAGCGCGATGTTCGCCGCCCGGCGCAGGGCGTCGAGGCCGTCGAAGGACGAGCCGGCGAGGACGAAGGCGAGCAGGGCGAGGCACAGCCACGGGTACCAGGCGGCCCGTCCGAGACGGCGGGTGGGCCGCCGGAAGAGGCTGACGAGGACCAGGGCGGCCAGCGCCGTCTGGGCCAGCGGGACGCTCCCCGGGAGGAAGGGGGTGGGGAGCCGGTAGACCAGGAGGCCCATCAGGACGGCATCGAGTATCCGAGCGGAATGTGCTATCGGAAAGGCGTCGTGAACGAGCGGGGAACGCCTCTCGACGACGATCTCTCCCCCTGGCGCGGACATGTCGTCATCCTCGCAGAAAGGGCCTCCCGAGGGGTCGGGGACCGCCTAGGGAAAGGCGCTCCGCATTGCTAGCGTGACCGACACCTCAGCATCGTCGTGCGGCGCATGCGCGGCACGCAGAAAGGTGCGCAGTGACTGTCGTCGACCTCATCGCCTTCATCCGGCGGAACTGGCGGACCCTCGTGGTCGCCGTGCTCGTCGGAGCCCTGGCGATGGCCGCCTTCTCGTTCCTCACTCCGAAGGTCTACGAGTCGAGCTCGGCCGGATTCGTGATCGCCGCGAGCGACGGCAGCTCGGCCGATGCGATCAGCGGGTCGCAGACCGCGGTGACCCGGGCGAACGCCTACCTGCCGCTGATCTCGAGCAGCGCCGTCTCCGAGCGGATCGAGGCCGACCCGGAGGCGAACCCCGGCGGAGAGGCCCTGAGCGGCCGCCTCACCGCGAGGGTCGCTCCGGGCAGCACCCTGATCGAGGTCACCGCCGAGGCCGGGACCGCGCAGAACGCCGCAGCCCTGGCCAACGGGGCGCTCGCGGCGCTGGCGGCCGTCATCACCGACATCGAGACGCAGTCCACGGCCGACCGCACGCCGCAGATCACCGTCGTCCCGCTCGAGAACGCGGAGCCGCCCGCCGCCCCGACGAGCCCCGACTGGGTGCGGAACATCCTGCTCGGCGCCCTGGGCGGGCTCGTGCTCGGCTTCGGCCTCGCCTTCCTCCGGCGGGCCCTCGACATCCGCGTGCGGACCGTCGACGACCTCACCGAGCTCTTCGGCGTCGGCGTCCTCGGGCGCATCCCCAAGGCGGGACGCCCGGGCCGGACCGGCGGCCGCCGCGGCACCGACGCGCTCACCGCGGAGGCGTTCCGCTCGCTCCGGACGGGCCTGCGCTTCTCCAGCGTCGACGAGGAGACGCGCAGCGTCGTGATCACCAGCGCCAACCAGGCCGAGGGAAAGTCCACGATCGCCGCCGGACTGGCCCGCGTCACCGCGGAGTCCGGGCAGCGCACCCTCCTGGTCGACGCGGACCTCCGCCGGCCCTCCGTGGCGCGGATGCTGGACATCGACGGCGCCATCGGCCTCAGCGAGGTCCTCAGCCACCAGATCCCCGTGGACGACGCGATCCGCCCCACCGGAACCGCGGGCCTCTACGCCCTCCCGGCCGGGCACATCCCGCCGAACCCGTCCGAGATGCTCGGCTCCGAGGCGATGCGCGCCCTGGTCGCGCGCCTGTCGAAGGACTACTTCGTCATCATCGACGCGCCGCCCGTGCTGCCCGTCACCGACGCCTCCATCGTCGCGACCGTCGTCGACGGCGTCGTCTTCGTCGTCGCCTCGAACCAGACGCGCCGGCCCGAGGTGGTCGCCGCCCGGCGGATCGTCCAGCAGGTCCGCGCCCGCGTGCTCGGCACCGTGCTCAACATGGTCACCGCCCGCGACGGCGACACCGGGTACTACTACTACGACCGCAAGAACGCGTACTACGCCGAGCCGCAGCCGGCGACGGGGCGCAAGCGCGCGGCGGCGGCACCGCGCCGGTCCGAGCTCGCCCCGGTGGAGTCGCGGGCCCTGCCTCCGCAGACGTCCCGCCGGGCGGCTCGATGAGCGGGCGCCTGCTCCTGCTCTGCCATGCGAACGTGGCCCGGTCGCCCTCGGCCGAGCTGATCGCGGCGCGCCTGCTCGGCGCCGGCTCCGACTGGCGGGTCGAGAGCGCGGGAACGCACGCGGAGGTCGGCCGCGGGCTCGACCCCGAGCTCAGCGATGCGCTGCGGGCCCGCGGGCTCTCCACGGCCGGGCACCGCGCGCGCCAGGCCGACGGCCGGATGCTCGCCGGCGCCGACCCCGTGCTCGTGTTCGAGGCGGGCCAGCGCGAGTGGGTCACCCGCCACTTCCCGGCCGCCGCGCGCCGCACCACCACGGTCCGCCGGGCGGCGCGGCTGGCGGGAGCCGCCCCCGGCGTCCCGCTCCTGCGGCTGCTCGCCGACGACACCGCCCCCTACGGCGCCGAGGACGACTTCGCCGACCCGTTCGGGCGCGGACCGGACGTCGCCGCGGCGGCCGTCGAGGACATCGATGCCCTGCTCCGGGTGATCCTCCCCGCTCTCGGCGCTCTGCCCGTCGGCGCGGAGCCCCCGGCCGCCACCGTCCGGAGCACCCGCCGCTCGCTCCGCCGGGACCGCGCCGCCGAGACGGTCGCGAGGTGACCGCCGAGGGGGTGAGCGTCGTGATCCCGCACTACGGCGACCCCGCGCCCGCGCTCGCCCTCGTCGAGCGGCTCCGCAGCCAGGAGTCGCCCCCCGCCCTCGAGATCGTCGTCGTCGACGACGCCTCCCCGATCCCGTTCCCGGCCGGGACCGACGGAGTGGAGGTCGTGCGGCGCGAGCGGAACGGCGGCTTCGGCGCAGCGGTGAACACGGGCGCCGCCCGGGCGCGCCACCCGCTGCTCCTGGTGCTCAACAGCGACCTCGTCGTCGGACCCTCCTTCCTCCGCGACCTGCTCGAGGCGGGACGGCCGTGGCTGCCCGCGGTCGTCGCTCCGGACCTCGTCGACGCGGGCGGGGAGCGGCAGTGGGTCGGCCGGCGCTTCCCGCGGCTGCACCACTACGTCGTGGAGTGGCTCACTCCGCTCGCGCGCTGGCGCCCGCGGCTGCACGCCGCCGTCGGCCACGACACCCGGTGCGCCCCGGGCGCGACGGTGCCGGTGGACTGGGTGGTGGGCGCCGTGATGCTGCTGCCGGTGGCCGAGTTCCGCGCGGTCGGCGGGTTCGACGAGTCCTTCCACATGAACTGCGAGGAGGTCGACCTCCAGCGCCGGCTGCGCGAGCGCGGCGTGCCCTCGGTCTTCGCCGGCTCCGTCGTCGCCGAGCACACGGGAGGCGGCTCCTCCGACCCCGCGCGCCGGCTGGTCTGGCTGGTCGCCTCGCGCCTGCGCTACGCCCGCAAGTGGGGCGGACGCCCCGCCGCCCTCGCCGCGGCCCTGCGCGCCGCCTCCGCCGTGAACCTCGCCGCCAACGCGGTGCGCGCCGCCGCCGGCAGCGACGTGCGCCCGCTGGCCGTCCTCCGGCGCGAGCTCCGGCTCGTCGCCGCCGCCGAGGCGGCGTCCCGGTGAGCGGGCCCGTGCTCGTGGTGAGCCCGGTCTTCCACGGCTACTGGGAGGCGCTCGAGTCGGCGCTGGCCCACCTGGGCGACGACGTGGTCGTCCACCGCTACGACGCCGCGACCGGGCTGGGCCACGTGCGCGACGCCCTCGGCCACCGGCTCCCCGGGGGCCGGCTCCGGCGCTCGTCCATGCGCGCCGAGACCGACCGCGCGATCGCGGCGCTGCGCACCGTCCGGCCCCGGGCCGTCCTCGTGGTGAAGGGCGACTCCCTCGGCGACGCCTGGTGGGAGGAGATCGGCCGCGCCGGCGTCCCCGTGGTGCTCTGGCTCTACGACGAGCTCCGCAACATGGGGCACCCCGTCGACCGTCTGCGCTCCCTCGCCGGGGAGGCGGTGTCGATCGTCAGCTACTCCGCCGCCGACGTCGCCGAGCTCGCCCGCGCGGGGGTTCCGGCCGGGCACCTGCCCGACGCCTTCGACTCCCTCCTCTCCTTCCGCCCCCGCCCCTCCTCCGCGGTGACCTTCGTCGGCGCCCGATACCCCGAGCGCGAGCGCGTGCTGCGGGAGCTCGCGGCCGGCGGGGTCGCGGTCGAGGCGTACGGGCGGCAGTGGTCGCGCCATCCCTGGGACGTGGCGCGCACCGGCCGCTGGCGCTCGGCCGGCGTCCCCGCCCGCCGCGACGTCCCGCGGGCGGGCTACTACGGAGTGATGGCCGGCTCGACCGCGACCCTGGCTCTGCACGGCGCGGGCCACGGCGGACTCTCGATGCGCGCCTTCGAGGCGCCGGGCGTCGGGGCGCTGACCCTGATCGACCGGCCCGAGGTGGCGGAGTTCTACGAGGTGGGCAGCGAGGTGCTCGTCTTCGAGGAGCGCGACCAGCTCGTCGAGCACGTGCGGCGGGCGGGCGCGGACCCCTCGTGGGCGCGGCGCATCCGCGAGGCGGGCGCGCGCCGCACCGGCGCCGAGCACACCTTCGTGCACCGGATGCGGGAGGTGAGGGCCCTGTGGCGCTGACGCACCCGACCGACCTGGAGGCCTGGCGCCGCTGGCAGCGCGGCCGCGACCCGCTGCGCACCGCCCGGGCGGCGCTGCGGCGCTCCGAGCCGACCCGCCTGGTGCTGCACGTGCGCGGCGACCGGCCCGCCGTCCTGCTCGCGGTGGAGGCGTCGACGGCGAGCGCCCTCGCCTCGACCGCGGCCTCGCTCGCTCCTCTCGGCGGGGCTCCCGCGGCGGTCCTCGCTCCCTCCGGAGCCGGCGACGCGCTGTCCGGGCTGCTGCCGGGCCGCTGGAGTGCGCACCCGGTCGACCCGGAGGCGGACCCGCCCGCCGAGCTGCGGAGCCTCCGCGCCGTGATCGCCACCGGCCACTTCCTCGCGGCGGGAGCGGCCGCCCACCGCTGGTCCGCGATCCTCGGCGCCCGCTTCCTGGTCGTGCAGCACGGGCTGCTCACCCCCTCCGCCCCGCCGCTCCCGCCCGGAGCGACACTGCTGGCGTTCTCGGAGGAGGACGCGGCCTTCTGGACCTCCGGCCGCAGCGACGTGGAGACCGAGGTCGTCGGCAGCCAGCTGCTCTGGACCGCGTCGCGCCGCCCGCGCCCCGAGCGGCTCGAGGAGCGGCCCCTGTTCCTCGGCCAGCTGCACGGCGCGGAGCTGCCCCGGCGGACGGCCGCGGCCACCGCCTCCCGCTTCTGCCGCGAGGCGGGCGCCGACTACCGCCCCCACCCCGCCGAGGTCGACCGCCGCTCGCGCTGGCAGCACGCGCGGTGGGAGCGCCGCGGCATCCGGGTGCTCCGCGGCGGCGACCTCGCCGCGCAGGCCCGGCCGGTCGCCTCGATCTTCTCGACCGGGGTCCTCGAGGCCGCGGCCGCCGGGATCCCCGCCTGGGTCGTCTGCGAGGACCCGCCCGCCTGGGTGCTCGAGTTCTGGAGCCGGTACCGGCTCGCGCGCTGGGGCGGGGAGACGCCGACCGCGGCTCCGCCCGTCCCGTCCGTCGAGCCGGCCGTCGCCGTCGCCCGCCGGGCACTCGCCATCGCCGAAGGAGGCACCCCGTGACCGTTCTCTGCGTCATCCCCGTGCGCGGGGGCTCGAAGGGCATACCGCGCAAGAACGCCCGCCCCGTCGCGGGCCGCCCGCTGGTGGTCTGGAGCATCGAGCAGGCGCTCGCCGCCGGTCTCGACGTGCTCGTGTCGACCGACGACCCCGAGCTGGCCGCGATCGCGGAGGGGGCGGGAGCGGACGTGCCATTCCTCCGGCCCGCCGAGCTGGCGCGCGACGAGACGGCGACCGAGCCCGTCGTGCTCCACGCGATCGAGCACCGGGCCGCGCTGGGCCGCCGCCCGGACGCGGTGATGCTGCTCCAGGCGACCTCGCCGATCCGCCTCCCGGGCACCCTCGCCCGCGCGCTCGAGCAGTTCGCCTCGACGGAGGTCGACTCGCTGGTGGGCGTCGTCCCGCAGACGCCGTTCCTCTGGCGGCTGCAGGAGGGCGACTCCGTGCCGCAGTACGACGTCACGGCCCGGCCGCGGCGCCAGGACCTCTCCGAGGCCGACTTCTTCTACCGGGAGACCGGATCCCTCTACCTCACCCGCACCGAGGTCTACGAGCGCGAGCGCAACCGGATCGGCGGCCGGGTCGGCCTGTTCGTCATGGACGAGGCGGAGGGCGGGGACATCGACACCGAGGCGGATCTCGCGGTGGTCGAGCAGACCCTCCTCGGCCTGTCGGCGGGAGGCGGCGCATGATCATCGACCGGCACCTCGCCCCGTTCATCGTCTTCGCCGAGGACCCGGTGCTCACCGCGCTGGCCAAGATCAACGCGAACAAGCAGCGGATCGTCTTCTGCGTCGACGGGCACGGGATCCTCCGCGGGTCGGTGTCCGACGGCGACTTCCGCCGCTGGATCATCGCGAACCCGACGGCCTCCCTCGACGTCCCGGCCCTCGCCGTCGCGAACACCGCCGTCCGCACGGCGGGAGCGGACGAGCCGGCCACCGCGATCGCCGCCCGGCTCGGCCGCGACGGGATCAGCCACCTCCCGCTCGTCGACGACCGCGGGCACCTCGTCGCGATCGCGGTCGAGGGCGATCGGGCGCTGCGGATCGGCCGCCACGAGGTGGGCGACGGCCACCCGGCCTTCCTGATCGCGGAGATCGGCAACAACCACAACGGCTCGGTCGATCTGGCGCGGCGGCTGGTCGACCTCGCGGTCGAGGCGGGCGCCGACGCGGTGAAGTTCCAGCTGCGCGACCTCGACTCCCTCTACCGGCGCGCCGGCGGGGCCACCGCGGGGGAGGACCTCGGCGCCCAGTACACGATCGACCTCCTGCGCCGCTTCTCGCTGCCCGCCGAGCCGCTCCTCCGGGTCTTCGACCACGCGGCCGACGCCGGGATCGACGTCCTCTGCACCCCGTGGGACGCCCCGAGCGTGCAGGCCCTCGTCGACTACGGGATCCCGGGCCTCAAGATCGCCTCGGCGGACCTCACCAACCACGGGCTGATCGAGGACGCCGGCACCCGGGGACTGCCCCTGCTGCTCAGCACCGGGATGTCCCGCGAGTCCGAGATCCTCGAGTCGGTCGCGCTGCTGCGCTCGCTCGGCACCTCCTTCGCCCTGCTGCACACCCAGTCGACGTACCCGGCGCCCTACCGCGACCTCAACCTCGCCTACCTCGACCGGCTCGCCGAGATCGGCGGCGGCGTCGTCGGCTACTCCGGCCACGAGCGGGGCTGGCATGTCCCCGTCGCCGCCGTCGCCCGCGGGGCCCGCATCGTCGAGAAGCACTTCACCGTCGACCGGGGGATGGAGGGCAACGACCACACGGTGTCCCTGCTCCCGGACGAGTTCCGCCGCATGGTCGGCGAGATCCGCGACATCGAGGACTCGCTCGGCACGCGCGACGCCCGATCGGTCTCGACGGGGGAGTCGATGAACCGCGTCTCGCTCGCGAAGTCGCTGGTCGCCTCCCGCGACCTCTCGATCGGGGACGTGGTGCGCGCCGCCGATGTCGTCGTCCGCAGCCCCGGCCGGGGCCTCCAGCCCAACGAGCTGCCGCAGCTGCTCGGCCGCGCCCTCCACCGCGACGTCGAGGAGGGCGGGTTCTTCTTCGCCGGCGACCTGCGCGAGAGCACGCCGTCCGGCCGGCCGTTCCGGTTCCGCCGCCCCTGGGGCCTGCCGGTGCGGTACCACGACCACGCGGCGCTCGCCGCGGAGTCGAACGCCGACTTCCTCGAGTTCCACTTCTCGTACCGCGACCTCGAGATCGAGCCGGACGACGTGTTCACCCGCCGCCTCGACTCCGGCTTCACCACCCACCTGCCGGACCTGTTCGCGGGCGACTTCCTCGTCGACCTCGCCTCCTTCGACGACGACGTGTGGGAGCGCTCGATCGCGGAGGTGCAGCGCACCGTCGAGACCACCCGGAGCCTCGCGCGCTGGTTCCGCCAGGAGGAGGACCCGATGATGGTCGTCACGATGGGCGGCTTCACCCGGCACGCGCACGTGGCTCCGGATCAGCGCGCTCCCCTCTACGAGCGCGTCGCCGACGCCCTCGAGCGGATCGACGCGAGCGGCGTCCGCGTGCTGGCGCAGACCCTCCCGCCCTACCCGTGGCTCATGGGCGGGCAGCAGTTCCACAACCTCTTCGTGGACCCGCGCGACACCGCCGAGTTCGCGGCCGCGACCGGCACGCCGCTCTGCCTCGACGCCTCGCACACCAAGCTCGCGGCGAACCACCTCGGGCTCGCCTTCTCGGAGGCGGTGGCGCTGCTCGCTCCGCTCAGCGCGCACCTGCACCTCGTCGATGCGACGGGTGTCGACGGCGAGGGGGTGCAGATCGGCGAGGGCGAGATCGACTGGCCGGACTTCGCGGCGTCGCTCGACGAGCTGGCGCCCGGGGTGCCGTTCATCCCCGAGATCTGGCAGGGGCACGTGAACAGCGGCGAGGGCTTCTGGACCGCGCTCGAGCGGCTGGAGGAGTGGCTGTGACCCCGCTCGCGCTCTGGACGGTGCCGGTCGGCGAGTTCGGCGGGGTGGCCCGCCACGTCCTCGACGCCGCCCGGCACGGGATCCCCGGCCACCGGCTCGTCGTGCTCTGCCCGGAGGGAGCGCTCGCCGAGCGGCTGCGGGAGCAGGGCTCGGCCGTGACGACCGGGCGCTTCGGAGTGTCCGCCGGCGCCGCCGCCTCCGTGGCGACCCTGCGCGCGACCGCGGCGGCTCTCCGCCCGGCGATCGTCCACTCCCACCTCGCCCACGCCGACCTCGTGGCCGCGGCGACCCCGCTGCCCCGCGGGGTCCACCGCGTCACGACGGAGCACGGCATCGCCGGGCCCGAAGTCTACCACCGCACCGCCCTGCGGGCGCGGACGACCGCGGCGGCGCACCACGCGCGGCTGCGGTCCTTCGACGGCGCGATCGCCGTCTCGGAGGCCACCCGCCGCACCATGATCGAGAAGTGGCGGCCGAGCCTGCCGGTGCAGGTCGTGCTGAACGGAGTCGACGCCGCGCCCCGCGACCGCGAGCCGGGGGAGCCGGGCTCCCTCCGGGTCCTCTCGCTCGCGCGCCTGGCGCCGGAGAAGCGCCTGGACGCGCTGCTCGAGGCCTTCGCGGTGCTGCACCGGCGCGTCCCCGGCGCCACGCTGACCGTCGCGGGCGAGGGACCGCTCGACGGCGCCCTGCGCGCCCGGGCCGAGCGGCTCGGCCTCGGCGACGCGGTGTCCTTCCCCGGCTTCACCGATCCGGAGGCGGCGCTCGCCGCGGCGGACGTCGTCGCCCAGCTCTCGGTCTGGGAGAACTGCTCCTACACGCTGCTCGACGCGGCCGCCCGCGGGATCGGCGTGGTCGCCTCCGCGGTGGGCGGGAACCCCGAGATCGTCGAGCGGGACTCGCTGGTCGACGCCGACGACCCGGAGGCGGTGGCCGCGGCGCTGGAGCGGCAGGCGTCGAGGGCCGCGGCTCCTCGCGCCGTGCGGGACGTCGCCGCCATGTGCGGCGGGATCGCCGCCGTGTACGAGGGGGTGGCGGCGTGAGCGGCGGGTCCCTGCGACCGGGACTGCGCACCCTCCTCTCGCTGGCCGGTGCCGCCTCTCCGGGCTGGATCACCGCCGCCGTCGCGGGCTCCCTCGCGCTCGCGGTCCTCGACACCCTGGGCGTCGCCGCGATGGTGCCGCTCATGGCGCTGCTCACCGGGACCGACACCACCACGGGCGCGCTCGGCGTCCTCTCCGGCGTCCTCGGCTCGACGGACGTCCAGACCCTCCTCCCGATCATCGCCGGCTTCGTCGCGGTCGTCTTCGTGCTCAAGAGCGCCGGGACGATCGTCTTCCGGTGGTGGCTGCTCGGCCGCACCACGCGGATCTCGGCCGACGCTGCGACGGAGCTGCTCCGGCGGTACGTCCTCGCGCCCTACGCCGTCCACCGCTCCCGGCGCCTCGCCGAGGTGTACCGGACCATCAACGACGCCAGCGCGCAGGCGGCCGGCGTGCTCCTCGGCGTGATCGGCATCGCCTCCGACCTGCTGGTGCTCGTCGCGATCGTGGCGATCCTGCTGGTCGCCTCGCCGGTCGCGACCCTGTTCGCGGCCGTCTTCTTCGCGGTGCTGCTCGGCGGCGTCCAGGCGCTCCTGCGGCGGCGGCAGGGCCGGATCGGCGAGGAGATGGCGGAGGCCGCGCTGGAGTCGTGGCAGTTCCTGCTCCCCTCGCTCGACGGGTTCCGCGAGGCGCGCCTGACCTCGAGCGCGGCGAGCCTGGTCGCCGGCTTCAGCGGGGCCAAGCGCCGCAGCGCCCAGGCTCTGCGCTCCCTCTCGCTCGTCTCGGAGCTGCCGAAGTACCTGCTCGAGATCGGCTTCGTCGTCGCCGTCGTGGGCGTCTCGGGGATCCTCGTCGCCACCGGCTCCGGCGCCGAGGCGCTCTCCGTCCTGGGCGTCTTCGCGGCCGCCTCCCTCCGCGCCCTGCCGACGCTCAACCGCGTCTCGGCCACGTTCGCGATCGTGCGCAGCGGGCAGGCGGGGCTGCGGATCGTCTCCGAGGCGGCCGAGGAGCTCGCCTCCGAGGGGGCGCACGACGAGACGCCCGGGCCGGGCGGCCGCTACTCCGGCGACATCGCGCTCGAGCACGTCACGTACCGCTACGCCGACTCCGACGTGGACGTGGTGCGGGACGTCTCGCTGGTGATCCAGCGGAACGCCACGACCGCCTTCGTCGGATCCAGCGGCGCCGGCAAGAGCACCCTCCTCGACCTGGTCCTCGGCCTGCTCCCGCCCACGAGCGGCCGGATCCTCTGCGGCGGGCGGCCGATCGACGAGGACCCGGCGGCCTGGTATGCGGGGCTCGGCGTGGTGCCGCAGGACGTGTTCCTCCTGGACGCGACCGTCGCCGCGAACGTCGCCTTCGGGGTGCCGGCGGCCGAGGTCGACCACGAGCGCGTGCGCGAGGTGCTGCGGACGGCGCAGCTCGAGGAGTTCGTCGGCGGGCTGCCGCAGGGTCTGGACACCCGCGTGGGCGAGCGCGGCGTCCGCCTCTCCGGCGGCCAGCGCCAGCGGCTCGGCCTCGCCCGGGCGCTGTACCGGCGCCCCTCGGTCCTCGTCCTCGACGAGGCGACCTCGGCGCTCGACAACCGCACGGAGCACGAGATCTCGCGGGCCGTCGCCGAGCTGCACGGCAGCATGACCGTCCTCGTGGTCGCCCACCGGCTCTCGACCGTGCGCGGCGCCGACCGGCTGCTCTTCCTCGACGGCGGCCGGATCGAGGGGGCCGGCACCTTCGAGGAGGTGCGGGCCGCGCACCCCGGCTTCGCCCAGCTCGTGGCGCTCGGAGAGCTCTCGTGAGCGGGGGAGGCCCGCGGTGGTGACGCTCGGCGACGTCCGCTCCGCGCTGCTGGCGCCCCTCCGCCGACGGGGCACGACGGTGCTGCTGCCCGGCGAGTCGTTCGGGGTCGGGAACCTCGCCTACTTCTGGCTGCAGGCCCACGCCCGTCGGAGCCGCGGGGTGCCGACCGCGGTGCGCGCGACGCGGAGGACCGCGGAGTGGGCGGAGGTCTTCCCGCGGGTCCTCGAGGAGCTCGTGGTGCCCCCGGCGGAGATGTCGTTCTTCAGCCCCCGCGAGCTCGGGAGCGTCCACCAGGAGCTCGGCGTGGAGTTCACGACGGATGAGCTGGCGGACTTCGTCGCGACGATGCTGCTCCCGCCCGGCGGCCCGTTCACCGCTCTCGCGGCGGCGGCGCGATCGGAGGCGGACCTCACCGTGAACATCCGGCGCGGCGACTACTACAGCGTCCCGGCCTTCCGCGGCCGCTACTCCTTCGACGTGGTCGAGTACGTCGACGCGGCGCTCGCCCTGGCCCGCGAGCGGGAGCCCGTGCGCAGCGTCCTGATCGTGTCGGACGACCTCGACTGGTGCCGGGTGAAGCTGGCCCGCGTCCTCGAGGGCGTCGAGGTGCGCTTCCCGGGGGCGGGGACGCCGGTGCCGCAGCAGCTCGCCCTGCTGGCCGCGTC
>NZ_PSWG01000009.1:0-122724 GCF_002931195.1 Rathayibacter sp. AY1C2
TCTCCGCGGTTTCAACCTATTTCGCTCCACCGGCTCCGTGCCACCGATAGCGGACGCGCCCTGCGGGCTTATTTCGCCCGCTATCGGCGTCACTGCGCCACCTCCACTCAAACGGTTTTCCCCGCCGGAGAGGCAAAGAAAAACGATCAGCCAGAGGGAGCACCCACACCATGCAGACCACCACCGACTTGCAGACCACCGCGAAGACCTACCTCACGCTCGCGAACACCCGCGCGGTCGACGTCCGCGTCGTGGGCACCGACCCCACGACGACGCCCTCGGTACACGTCACCCGCCGCAAGTCCGGCGTCTGGGAGGCGTGGCACTCCGACCAGCTGCACGGCATCACCAGCGGCTCGTTCCGCCACTGCGTCGCCCACGCCCGCCGCGCAGCGATCCGCCGCGTCGCCCCGTTCCTGAACCGCTGAGAGGACCACACCATGACCCGCACCGACACAGGCCGCGCCACGGCCGAACAGCTCGCGCTCATCCTCGCGACCAGCCGCGACGAGGACCCGGAGAACACCACCGCGACCGACGCGGAGATCCTCACGCACACCCGCAACACGCTCGGACTGCCGGGGGAGTGCGGACCCGGCGGGATGCCTGTCTACGACGACGGCACCGCCGAGGCCGCCGCGCTGATCGCGTTCCTGACGCCCGCCGAGTAGTGCGGGGGAGGGGCCGGCCTTCTGGGCCGGCCCGTGAGGGGCGACCCCCTCACACTCCCCCGGGGAGATGGCTTCAGTGGAAGTTGATCGTGGAAGGCGCAGGTGCCTTCCAGGACTCTTCCTGGTACGAGTGCGGGTCGTGAGCCTCGCGGGGCGGCTCCCCGAACGGATCGTCCGGCAGCGCCGTCGGCGCTGTGGTGAACTTCGCGCGGAGCGATGCGGCGATGGAGCGAATGCGGTAGATCACGGCGTTCATGTCGTTCTCCCGTCCGGGGTGATCAAGCGTCACCTACCCGAAGCCTACCGACGTCGTTTCTCCGGTGGGGCGCGAGCTTCGCACGCGCAGCGGTGACGGAGCACCGCCGGCAGGAGCCGCTACGCGGCCGGATTACCCGTTTTCTTCACCTCTCCGCGGTTTCAACCTATCTCGCTCCGCCGGCTACGTGCCGTCTCTCTCGGACGCGGTCGCACGCTCCCTTATTTCGCCCGAGAGAGCCGTCACTCCGCCGACTCCACTCAATTGGTTTTCACTCGCCGGAGAGGCAAAGAAAAACGATCAGGAAGACGACAAAAGCCCCGTAGTTGGTCTAGAACCACGGGACTCGTCGCCTCAATGATCGCACACCGATTGAGGAGAAACCATCGTGACTATCACCACCGGAACCGGGACCGTTCAGCACATCGACCCGACCGTCCTCGTGATCGAGGCGAACGTGCGCACCAGCGCCCCGCTGACGAAGGACTTCATCGCGTCGATCCGCGAGAACGGGGTCATCACCCCGGTCCTCGCCCGCCGCGACGAGCACGGCAACGTCATCGTCCGCGCCGGACAGCGCCGCACCCTCGCCGCCCGCGAGGCCGGAGTGCCCACGATCCCCGTCTACGTCGTGGAGGGCGACGAGACGACCGCCGACCGGATCGTTCAGCAGATCATCGAGAACGACCAGCGCGCCGAGCTGAGCGTCGCGGACCGCACCGCAGCGTGGGCGCAGCTCGCGTTCGAGGGCGTCTCCGCCGCAGCGATCGCCAAGCGCACCGGCACCAAGACCGACGCGGTGAAGAAGGGCCTCGCGGTCGCGGAGTCCGCGACCGTCACATCCGTTCTCCACGAGCACGAGCTGACCCTGGACCAGGCGGCGGTGCTGTTGGAGTTCGAGGACGACGCCGACGCCCGCGCGACCCTGATCGAGGTCGCCACCCACGACCCGGCCCAGTTCGAGCACACCGCGCAGACCCTCCGCGACGAGGCCGCGCACCAGGCGCTCCTCGCAGCGACCGCCGCCGAGTACACCGGCAACGGCTTCCAGATCCTCACCCGCTCCGACGCCTACGGCGACCAGGCGACGTGGACGCCGGTGCGGCAGCTGCGCGGCGAGGACGGCAAGAACGTCACCCCCGAGCAGGTCGCCGCCGCTCCCGGCCGCGGAGTGCTCATCGACACCAGCTGGCGCGGCGAGGTCGAGGTCACCCTCCTCGTCCAGGACCCCACCGCCGCCGGATTCACCTACGCCTACGGAGCCCCCGAGCAGCCGCAGACCGAGGAGGAGGCCGAGGAGGAGCGGGCCGAGAAGTCCGCGGAGCGGAAGGTGCTCATCGCCAACAACAAGGCGTGGAACGCGGCCGAGAAGGTGCGCCGCGAGTGGATCGCGACCTTCCTCGCCCGCAAGACCCTCCCCAAGGACGCGGATCGCATCATCGCCCTCGGTCTCACCACCCACCGGTTCGCGGTGTCCTCCGGGATGAGCAACGGCAGCGACCTCGCGCACGCGCTGCTGCGCATCGAGCGCCCCTCCGGCTACCGCGCCGACGCCCTCGCAGCGCTGGTCGAGGCGAACCCCGCGAAGACCCGCCTGGTCGCCCTCGCTGTCGTGCTCGGAGGCCAGGAGGCGCACACGAGCAAGGAGTCCTGGCGCCGCGGCGACGAGCGCACGGCCGAGCACTTCCGCCAGCTCGCGGCCTGGGGATACGCGCTCTCCCCGGTCGAGCAGGTCGTCACCGGCGACAGCACCCCCGCCGACGCCGCAGGGCTCAGCTAGCCCACCCGGCGGGGACCGGCTCGCGCCGGTCCCCGCCCCCTCCTCCTCTCCCACTGCTGCACAGGAAGGCCCCACCATGACCACCACGACCACCGCACCCCGCCCCGCCCACCGCTTCGACCCTTACCAGGAGGACCCGACGCTGCGAGCGGCCGAGGTCGCCGTCGACGCCGCGGCCGCGTCCGGTGACGCCGACGCGACCGCCGCCGCAGCGCGAGCGCTGATCGTCGCCGCGGCCGCCTACGGCTGGCCCACCGCGACCGCCCTCGTCTTCAAGTACGAGACGACCGGCCCCATCGCCCACGTCTGGGGACTGTGGAAAGTCCTCGTCGCCGACCGCCAGGTCCTCCGCGAATGGGACGAGGAGCCCGGCGACATGACGGACGAGTCCGAGGAGGAACTGATCGCCCTCGACCTCATCAGCAACCGCCGCGCGACCCTCGACTACACCGACTTCCCAAAGCCCATCGGCTCCACCACCCTGATCCTCCACACGCTCACCCTCTGAGCGCGTGCGCGGGCCGACCCGAAACGGGCCGGCCCGCACGAGGGGGAGAGCCCCCTCGACCCCCCCGGTCACGCGCGTGGAACGGCCACGCGCGCTCGAGCGGTGGTCAGCGGCGAGGACGCGGCTTGTACTTCTTCCCCGCCCGGATGTTCCGGTTCTCGATCACCCCGACCACCGCCAGGCCGGCGGCCACGGCGACGATCAGCACCCACCCGAGGACGTTGAACCACTCACCGGTGAATGCCGCGTAGGTCTGCTCGCCGGCGATCGCGAAGAGCATGAACGACAGCCCGAACCACACCATGCCGTTGCTGATCAGGGCAGCACGCGCGAGCTTGGTCCGAGGCTTCGACATGCGCCCACCCTTCCACCGCACCCTGGACGTGTCCACGAGATCTCAACGGCCTGACCCCTGCGCCGGTCGTCGGGTCAGCGGCCCGCGTCTAACCCGTGAATCCCGCAGCTCGCAACTCGCGGCGCAACGAGTCCTTCCAGTTTCCATCGGGGTACCTTATATAAGACAGGCCTGCGATATCTGACGGGTGTTCTACACTCTTGTCAAGAACAACAATGTTTTTACGATCAATTTTCCCGATGAAGTAGCCGAGCTCCAAGACGACGTTCTGCCGAGCGCGCGCATTCGGTTCTTTTCCTTCCTCGCGTTCAGCGACACTCTGACCTATGTCGTCCGGCGTGAGCATGACAATCACATATGACGCGCGGGAAGCGAAACTCTCGAACTTCTCGATAATCGTTTGGCCCTGGCCTGCTTCCTCGGCAAGAGAGGTTGGCATGATGCCTGTTTCCTGCCACACGTAACGACTGACCTCATTCATTGCGGCTAGATCGTGACCGTGGACGATGAAAATCGACCGCGGAGCAGTGGTCTCAGGTTCCAGCGAAGGGGCAGGGGCGAGCGCCGGCTCGGGGCTCGCTGTCGCCCAGGGTGCGGGTCCCGGAGTCGTCACCTGGCGGAAGGCGGACAGGGCCGCGGCTTGAAATGGCCCGGGTATTGCCGGTGGTACGAACTGAGAACGCGTTTCGGATGTTTCGGACTGTACC
The DNA here is from genome assembly GCF_002931195.1 of Rathayibacter sp. AY1C2. Classification (NCBI taxonomy): domain Bacteria; kingdom Bacillati; phylum Actinomycetota; class Actinomycetes; order Micrococcales; family Microbacteriaceae; genus Rathayibacter; species Rathayibacter sp. AY1C2. Next base: position 4,278 of record NZ_PSWG01000009.1, read on the forward strand.
GCTTCATCGAAGACGTTGTGGCGCTCCAGCTTGCTCCATTCGGTCGGAATTTCGCGGAGCGATCGAGGTGCCAGGTAGTCTGCGAAAACTCGCTTTGTGCGGCTCGGACCGTGTTCCTTGATCCATTCTGGCAAATCAGGCATCGATTCGGCCAGCAGTTCCATTCTGCCCTTTTCGCCCGATCCTGGGTCCGGTGCCTGCGACAGGACCCAACCCAGAACTTGGAGAGCTGCTTCCGGGTAATCTGGGTCCGCAAAACTCAAGGACCGGTAAAGCCGATCGTGGCTCGCGATAATATCGCTTGTGCCCGTATCGCGGCCGAACTTGCGCCATTCAAGTTCGCCCCATCTCTCTCCGACGTAAGTGCCGGCGGCCAACTGCAACGGGTCCATCTCAGGCATGTCAGCAGTTTAGGAGCGCGGAACCGCCTCGGCAGGCCGATCGCTACGGCAGCGGGTCGAGCAGGTGAGGTCCGTTGTTGCGGACGCTGTTCACGTCGCGGGACACCTCGTAGTGCTCGAGGTCGTGCGCGACCGCGTACGACTCCCGGTCGAGCAGCTGCATCAGAGCGTCGACGTCGAGGTGCCCGCCGTGCCAGTCGTCGTACCCGTCCGGCGTGATGCACGCCGGCATCCGGTCGTGCACCTCACCCGGCGCCACATGAGAGTCACGGGTGATGATCGCCGTCGACAGACGCCACTTCTCAGGATCGTCCTCCGCCCTCGACGGATCCGGCCACGCCGACACGACGCCCGCCATGGCGAGGGCCGCGTCGGGCTCGTAGATGAAGTGCGGCTGCTTCCCCGTCTTCGTGACCGTCCACTCGTAGTAGCCGGCCGCCGGGATCAGCACCCGCGACGTCGCAAACGCCTTCCGGAACATGGGCGAGCTCGAAACCGTCTCGATCCGCGCGTTGATCGGCCGCGGCCGCTGCTTCTTGAAGTCCTCCGTCCACACCGGCACGAAGCCCCAGCGCACAGCCGGCGCCAACCGCTCCCCATCGCTCTCACGCACGACGGTCACCGGCGACGTCGGCGCCACGTTGTAGTTCGGGTGCAGACCCCCCAAAATCGGCCGAGACGAGATCCGGCAGCAGAGCCGCCGTGGAGTCCTTGACGACGAAGCGGCCGCACCTCAGTGGCCCTTGGGGAAGTAGGTTCCATGCGGGCCAGCGCTGGCGAGTGACCGGAGGGTCAACACGATCGAGCAGACGAGTCCGACTCCCACAACCAGAGTTCCAGGAGCAGCTTCACCCCACCCACCGAAGGTGGCCCAAAGTGCGACGACACTCACGATGATCGCGCCCACCTCGAACCAGAACCAACCCTTTCCGCGGGCTTTGGCTGCGGCGAACACCGCGTAGGTCAGAAAGAGTGCCGTTGCAGCGGCGCCCCCGTCACGGAGCAGGATCGCCAGATCGAAGTCGGGACCTTCGCCTGCCGTCTGCAATGCAGCAACCCCGTACCAGACAGCAACGACCGCCGTCACGAAGGCAAACCCCAACGCGAACCACGTGGCAATTGCACGTGCTTTCCCTTCCCGGGACGCGACATTGTTCATGCGCCTGAGGATACCCACTCCCTCCGGCGGCCGTGTTCCAAGACGACAGGCATCCCGCGGGGAATCGTCGTCTGGACGGTGGAACTAATCATCGTCAGCCAGCCGTCCGGTAGGGGATCGCTCTGAGAGGGAGTGGGGGTTGGCTTCCGTTATCCGTCGAACACCTCCCCGCTGGCGAAGGCCGCGTCCTCGGCCAGAAGCGACACCAGGGGCTCCGGGCAGCTGTCGAGGAGGACGCGTCCGGCTGAGGGCATGGGGTCGCCGTTGAACGCGGTCTCGACGCGGTAGCAGGTGTAGACCTCGCTTGGACCCGCGCTGTCATCGGCGGGGGAGCGGGGACCTGAGGCGATGAAGACCGACGCATTCGCCAAGGTGGGCGTGGATGAGAGGTCGTAGAGGACGCCGCCGCCAGCATCGAGGTCGAGCTCGGCCGCTGTGGACGCTTCCCCATTCCATTGAGTGCCGTTGAGCGCCGCGAGGTATGGTGCGGATTCGTTGACGCGCGGGCTGAAGAGCTCCCTCGACAGGGGGTCCTCGAAGGCAGCGATCTGGCGCCAGAGCACCCCGTCGATCCCGCTGTCGTAGCCGCGGTACTCGGTCGGCCCGCATCCGGAGACAAGGAACGCGATTGCGCTGACTGCGACAGTGGACGCGACTGCGCGAGCTCGTTCCATGCGCGCCACTCTAGGCGTGACTCTGCCGCACCAACTGTCTCGTATGAGGACCGGGCGGCTGATCAGACGTCCTCACCGATCGACCGGCGGAGCCGCTGGATCTGCTCCTCGAGTGCCGAGTGGCACTCGTCGTCGGAGGGCGTGTGCCCGATTCTCTTGCCGAGGTCTGACCGGTACCGGTTCATCATGTGGTTCAGCGTCGATGCCTCTGTCGACGGGTCGCTGACGAGGAAGCCGCTGCTGAGGTTCGCCAGCACACCGATGCTGATCGTGCGGTCGTCGTGTGTGACGAGCTCGGGATGGTCCATCTGCTCAGCGTCGGCGCATCGGTGCCTTCCGTCAACAGTGACTGAGCGCTGAGGTACGTCCCGGCTGGGGATCGTCGTACGAGACTCGGGCGAGCTCAGGCCACCCCTTCTGGCCGGGCATGGGCGTTGACGTCGTGCAGGATCTTCACGATGACGGTTACGTCGGACTCGTCGAAGAGATAGTCGACCCCGCTCGGGGCGTGGTCCGTGTAGGGCGATTCGTAGAGGCGTCCAGCGTCCATTAGACCGTTCGCGGTGAGCTCGTCGGCGATCAGATGGATGAAGCGGATCTGGTCGACCGAGAAGCGCGACCCGTCGAGGAAACGTGCGAAGGACTCGAGTGCTGACTCCCGATCCAGGCCGACGAGGGAGCGGATGAAGGGTCCGAGTCCGTGCGCCTGCTCGGTGGCCAGGTCGATGTCGGCTTTCGAGCCCGCTCCGCTGGCGAGCAGCATTGTCTCGAGGGCGCTGAGGTCGTCGGGCGTGAGCTGCCTGTTGCGGCGCAGGCGCTGCAGCGCCAGGTGGTCCTCGTGCTGCCGTAGGTACGCGGCCGCCTTCGCTCGGAAGCGTTCGAGGTCGGTGCCCGGAGTAGTCTGTCGCAGCACGACTTCGGTCGCGTCGCCGAGCTCATCGATAAAGTCGGTGTAGACCCGAGGGCGGGTGACGTTCGGGACGAAGCGCGCGAGCGCGCGAAGGCGCAGCCGTGCGGCCTCGAGCATGCCGAGGGTCACGTCAACCCACCAGTCGTCGCCGGCGATCTCCTCCAGCAGCATGAGCTGTTCCGCGACCGAGGGGATTGCCGCCTTCGCCAGCAGTGCCGTCGCGATGGCCTGCACTTGTCGGCGGATACGGTCGGCGGCGAGCATGTCGCCGTCGAGCTGCGCGAGCTGCCTCCGCAGGATCAGCAGATCGAATCGTTTCGCATCGACGTCGTCGTCCCTCACACCCGAGGGCAGACCGGCCAGGTGCGCGAGCACGTCGGCCGCGTCGTCCGGCGTCAGGGCATCCCAGGCGGCGGAGTCGGCGAACTGCTCGACCCATCGCCGTTCCGGTCGGACGAGGAAGTTGTCGATGTTCATCCCCGCGACGACCTCCAGCAGGGTGTCGGCGGCCGACGCGCGCAGATCCGCGTCAAGCTGAGCGCGGTCGAGTGCGGTGATCAGCCCGAGCCGGGCTTCGAACAGTCGCTGGGTGAGGGACTTCTGGGTCGAGCCTTCGCTGCCGGGTAGGTCCTGGCTGAAGAACTCGAGGTTGCCGCAGAAGTCGAAGACCAGGAAGTCCTTTTTGGGCTGGCCCTCGCCGAACAGGTCGGGGCGCAGGCGGGTGCCGCGGCCGATCATTTGCCAGAACTTCGACTTCGACCGCACCGGCTTGAAGAAGACCAGGTTCACGATCTCGGGCACGTCAATACCGGTGTCGAGCATGTCGACCGAGATCGCGATGTGCGGCGCGTGGTCGGCGATCGAGAACTCGTCGATCAGGTTCTGCGCGTAGGGGGTGCCGTGGGTGATGACGCGGGCGAAGTGCCCTGCGTGCTCGGGGTACTGCTCGTCGAAGCGGCGCTGAATGAACTCGGCGTGCGCCTGGTTCTTCGCGAAGACGATCGTCTTGCCGAGCCGGTCCCCGCCGGCGACCTTGTACCCGCGTGTCATCAGGGTCGCGAGCACCTTGTCGACGGTGTCCTCGTTGAAGAGGAATCGGTTCACTTCCTCCGCATCGACCGTGGTCGGCGTTCCGCCGTCGCCCCAGTCAAGCGCGTCCCAGTCGTCCTTCTCCTCATCGCTGAGTTCGTCGTAGCGGATGCCCTTGCGCAGGAAGCGGGTGCCGACGGAGACCCCGCGCGGGGGCACCAGAAATCCCTCCGCCACGGCTTCGTCGAGCCCGTACGCGTCGGTCGGCACACCGTCCTCGAGATGGAACCGGCGGTAGGTGTTGTGGTCGACCTCGTCTTTCGGGGTCGCCGTCAGGCCGACGAGCAGTGCGTCGAACCAGTCGAAGATCGCACCGTACTTCTGGTAGATCGAGCGGTGTGCTTCGTCGATCACGATCAGGTCGAAGAACCCTGGCCCGAATCGCCGCGTCGGAGTGCCCTCGCCGTCGGTCATGTTGTTGATGAGGTTCATCATCGTGGGGTACGTCGAGACGTGCACGCGCCCCTCAGCGTTTCGCTCAGTGACCAGGTTCACCGTCGCGGCGCCGGGAAGGTGTGCCTTGAACGCGTTCGCCGCCTGGTTCACGAGCGCGGTGCGGTCGGCGAGGAACAGGATGCGCTTGGCCCAGTTCGCCTTCATCAGTTGATCGGCCAGCGCGATGACCGTTCGCGTCTTGCCCGATCCCGTCGCCATGACCAGCAGAGCCTGTCGTTGCTTGCGATCGAACGCGTCCCCGACCGCTCGGATCGCCCGCACTTGGTAGTGACGGCCTGCGATGGCCGGACTCACGTGGGCCCCGGACAGAGCCAGGCGGGTCGAGCGGCGCTGGATCATCAGCTCGAGTTCGCTGCGCGTGATGAACCCGGCGATTTGACGCGGGGGATACCCGGCAGCGTCGTCCCAGAGCCAGTGCTCGTAGCCGTTCGTGAAGAACATGACGGGCCGCCGCCCGTAGGCGGCTTCGAGGCGGTCGGCGTAGAGCTTCGCCTGCTGTTGACCGAGGTGCGCGCTCTTAGTTGTGCGCTTCGCCTCGACGACCGCGAGCGGCAGCCCATCGCTTCCCCAGAGGACGTAGTCGACGAACCCGACTCCCGGCCCGTTCGGCATGCCGGCGACCTCGAACTCGCGATCGCGCGCCTCGGTAAGCGGCCAGCCCGCCTCGGCCAGCAGCACGTCAACGAACAGGTCGCGGGTCTCGGCTTCGGAGTAGTCGTGATCGTCGGATGCATGGTTCGACGCCTGCGCCGCGGCCACTTGCGCCCGCAACTGCTTGATCTCCGCTGCCTGCCTCGCGGCAAGCTCGTCCCGGTCCGCGAGGGCCTTGGAATGGGCTTCGTCCTGCGCGGCAAACTTCGCCGCGAGCCGCTGCACGTCCTCGCGCGTGAGCGGTGCCGCTCGGGCAGCGAGAGCAGGATCGAACTTCGCACCCATCGGAACACCCTCGGGATGCGCCGAATGACGGAACGCCGCCCATACAAGCACATGATGCAGCTCGCGCAGCGCCGCCAACGCAATGTCGGGCCGCACCTGCTGCTGCGCATGCACCGCCTGGTTTCCAAGCTTCCGGATCAAGTTCAGCTTCTGCCCGATCCCCACCCCGACAACCCGCGCGAAGCCAGCGTCATTGATACGCGCGGCGAGGTCGTCCTGGTACGGAACAGGCAGATCGAGTACCTCGTAGAGATGGCCGACGAGCTGCTCGACCGCCCGGCGGCTGTAGAAGCACGCCGACCGCGGGTCGCTGAACAGGTAGGACTCCGCGCGGGAGGCGTCGTCGAATACGTCAGACCATGCGGCTCGCAAAAAGTTAAAGTTCGCGGTCATAGTTCTCCCCTAAACGCCCGTGACTGCAGCGACGCGAAGAGCTCGTCATCGGCGCGGACGAGGCGCTGGGCTGTGGCTCGTGAAGTCGCCAGTTGCTCTACCCGTGACCGAAATTGCACCTGCAAATCCATCGGCGGTAGGTTGACGGGCAACTGCTTGATCTGATTTTGAAACAGATTTGCCTGAGCCGAAGAATTTGCCCTTGCGATCATGATCGCCTTGACCGTGGGTGTGGATAGATGATGCTGAAGAAAAGTTGAGTCAATGACCGATGATGGCCTCACGAGGGCGGCACTTCGAACCATCGCGAAGCGAGCTCGACTCCCCACCTGGGCCACGCGTCCGATCGACCCCGAGCATGAAATGAGAACATCGCCGCTGCGTGGATGGATTCGCTTGCTGAGAGATTGAAACTCTGCCTCGTCGACGTAGTCGACGTTCTCAAAGTCAATCCAACCATCACGAACGTTTCTGGCCGAAAGTAAAGGTACGCCCGACTCGCTTCGGCGCGGAGTTTTGTGCTCGCCGTCGGTAACTCGCTCGGCGACGTCCGCGACTGTTGCTACAGGCCATGAATGTCCGTCAAACGTCTCTCGATAAAACGCCTGCGGCAACGAGTCGAGTTGGGCGAGCACCTGGCGGCGCTTGGCACGCAGGCTGTCCGCCTGATTGAGGATCGCGGCGATCTTCCGCTGCTTCTCGAGCGGCGGCAATGGAACCTCGAGTTGTTGCAGGAAGTCCGTGGGAACGCGGCGCTGACCTCCGCTCCCGATCATGCGCAATTCGCCAGATCTGCGCACTTCCGGACGGCGGAGGAAATGGAGGAGGTATCTCTCGTCAATCTCGGGCCCAGGACGCACGACGTGGAACTCAGTAGATCCGACTCCGATCTCCTCGTCGAGAACCGCCCTGCCTATCTTTCCGTTCTCGAAGCAGGGCGTGATCTTCGCAACAAGCAAATCATGATTGCGGAAAATCGTGTAGCCCTTCGAAACCGCGGTAAAAAGCCGCGAATCCTGCGGAGTTGCAGTCGCTGTCACGTCGTCCAGCTGGGCCATCCCGACGAAGGACACACGCTGCTCCCCGGGTACTCGATCACCTTTCGGATTCACCGCGGCGACGTCGGACAAACGCGCTGATCTCACGTCAGCATCTCCTTCAGCTCGGCGAGCCCGTCAGCGATCTCGGTTTCAAGAACCTCGATGTCGGCGATGATCGCCAGTGGCGCTCGGTGTTCGATCTCGTCGTGGACGATCTCTTTGTAACGGTTGATGGAGAGGTCATAGCCGTGCGCGGCGATGTCTGCCTTGGGTACGGTGAACGACTGGTCGGTGCGGGCCCGCTCGCGTTCGGTGGTGCGGTGGTCTGTCCAGCGGGTGAGCGCGTCCGGTAGATCGTTTGCTTCGATTGGGTTGCGCTTGTCGTCGAGGGAAAAGCCGTCGGCGCGCACGTCGTAAAACCAGACGTCATCGGTGCCGCCGGAGTTCGTTTTTGTAAAGAACAAGATCGCGGTCGACACGCCCGCGTAGGGCCGGAAGACGCCGGAGGGGAGCTTGATTACCGCGTCGAGCTTTTGGTCCTCCACGAGCATCCGCCGCAGCGCCTTGTGTGCGGTCGACGACCCGAACAGCACACCGTCGGGCACGATCACGGCCGCGCGGCCGCCGGGCTTCAGCAGCTTCAGAAACAGAGCGACGAAGAGCAGCTCGGTCCTCTTCGTCTTCACGACGCGCTGCAGGTCCTTCGACGTCGATTCGTAGTCGAGCGAGCCTGCGAAGGGCGGGTTGGCGAGGATCAGCGTGTACCGCTCGGCGTCGTCGCTCGCGCCCTCGGAGAGAGAGTCGCGGTAGCGGATGTCGGGCGATTCGATGCCGTGCAGAAGCATGTTCATGCTGCCGATGCGCAACATGGTCGAGTCGAAGTCGAATCCGTGGAACATGCTGGTGTGGAAGTGCGAGCGTTGCGCGGTGTTCGTCAGTACACCGGGGTGCTCGCGCCGCACATACTCGGATGCGGCGACCAAGAACCCGGCTGTGCCGCACGCGGGGTCGCAGATCTCGTCCGCCGGGTGGGGCGCCATCATGGCGACCATCAGCTCGATGATGTGCCGGGGCGTGCGGAACTGCCCGTTGACGCCGGCGGAGGCGATCTTCGACAGCAGATACTCGTAAAGATCGCCGTTTGTGTCGCGTTCGGCCATGGGGATGTCGTCGAGCATGTCGACCACACGCGAGAGCAGAATGGGCGTCGGTATGGTGAAGCGGGCATCGCGCATGTGCTCGCCGTACGTCGACCCGTCGCCGCCGAGGGTGCGCAGGAACGGGAAAACCTCGTCACCGACAATCTTCCACATGACCTCGGGGTCGTCGTTCTTGAAGCGGCTCCACCTCAGATGCTCCAGCCCCCGCCGGTAGATCGGTCGCTCGACCGCACCGCCCGTGACGCGCGCCTTCCTCTCAGCGAGCGTCTGCAGGTCATCAAGCCGCCGCACGAACAGCAGATAGGTGATCTGCTCAATCACCTCGAGCGGATTCGAGATCCCCCCGGACCAGAACGCATCCCAGACTCGATCGATCTTGCTCTTGAGCTCTCCGGTGATCACGTTTCCACCATATCCGAGCTATAGGCGCTGTCCGTCGCGCCTCACGCGGTCGTCAAGACGCCAAGGCTGTCCCGCCGCCCGCCGGCAGCCCGGTTAACCGTCATTGCTGCCGACGGTCGGCCGATGGTGAGCCGGCGTCGGCTGGATTGCCCGTTTGACCGCCCGATGAAAATTGACGACGAGCGTCGAACGAGACGGGCGTCAGCACGGGTTGGGCCCGCATCCCTGGGGACACGGACGTCTCGCTGGTCGGCTCCGTGCAGCCTCGCGGTCGGGTGCTGCGGCGAAGCCGTTGGTCTCACGACTGCGGCGCGCTATTGAGCGGTGCGCCGATCGCGCAGCACTCCGTCGCGAGACATCCGCAGCCGCTCCTCATCCGGTCACCGCCTCGCAAAACATTAGCTTTCTGAGACACTAGGACGACGACGGGTGCATGGTCGAGTTCTGCCGGTATAGCGGTCACATTGGTGTCTCAACAACGCGTCTCGTGGCGATTCGTCTCAGGAGAGTGCTCGGAGTGGCTTTCCGAGGCAGACTGGGATCGTGAGGCTTCTCGGGTATACACGTGTGAGTACGGCTAGTCAGGACGCGCAGTTGCAGCTCGATGCGCTCTTCGTGGCTGGGGTACAGAAGCGCGACGTGTTCGCGGACGTGACGTCCGGCAGCAAGACCGCGATCGAGCGGCGCGGGATGAAGAAGCTGCTCGAGTACGCCGAGGACGGGGACACCGTCGTCGTCTGGCGAGTAGATCGCCTCGGCCGGTCACTGATCGACGTTCTCAACACGGTGAACCTGTTGCGTGAGCGAGGGGTGCAGGTTCGGTCGATTTCGGACGGCATCGACCCGTCGACGTCGACGGGCCGCCTGATGCTGAACATGCTCGCCACACTCGCGGAGTACGAGCGGGAGCTCATCGTCGAGCGCGTCAACGCCGGCATCGCCGCCGCACGTGCGAACGGAACTCGCTTCGGCCGGCCCCTGTCGGACCCGGTGGTTGTCGCGGACAAGCTCGCGATCGCCGCGGACGCGCGAGCGCGTGGGCGCACTGCTGAGGAGGCTGCTCGTCTCGTCGGATGGAGCCGTGCCTCGCTCTATCGCCATCAGGCGGACGCCGCTCGCCGCGCAACTGCGGGAGAGTAGGCAGCGTCCTAATAGGGCGTCGCTCACAGGTACACGCAGACGCGACACCGAGCGCCGCGAGAATCCGCGGCGCTGAGTGTCACTGTGAATTTCGGCGGTCTGTTGCGGCGTTCTGACGCCGCTGCGTATCGCGCCTAGCCGAGGAGTTCGGCCTGGATCCGAGCGGCGACGGCCTCTCGGAGGGGACGGACGTTCTCGGCGCTCCAGTCGGTCGGGTCGGGGAACTTCCATTCCAGGAACCGGCCGGTCGGGGTCGCGGGCAGGGTGAGGCCGGGCTTCATCGCAACGACGATGTCCGCAGTGTCGAGGTCTTCGACGGTGACAGCGCGGGGGGTGCGGTCGCTGATGTCGAGGCCGAGCTCCGCGACGGTGGAGGCGATCGCAGGGTTCACCGTGTCCGCGGGCGACAGCCCGGCGGAGGTGGCGGTGTAGCGGTCGCCGGCGAGGACTTCGAGTAGGCCGGCGCCGAGTTGGGAGCGGCCGGCGTTGTGCTGGCAGAGGAAGAGGACGGTGGGCTTGTCGGTCATGCGGGGATGCTGCTTCCGGTGTTCGTGCGGGTCCAGGTCTGGGCGGCGATCTGCACGGCGTCCCAGGGGGAGCCGAGCGGGGGTGTGTAGGAGAGGTCGAGGTCGGAGACCTGCTCGACGGTGAGCCCGGCGAACAGGGCGGTCGCGTAGGTGTCGACGCGCTTGGCGGTCTCGGTGCCGAGGCGGCCGACGAGCTGAGCGCCGAGCAGGCGCCCGTCGCGGGTGTCGCCGGTGATGCGGATCGTGATGGGCTGCGCGCCCGGGTAGTAGCGCTTGTGGTCGTCCGCGACCGCGGTCGTCGTCGCCGGAGCGAATCCGGCGGCGAGGGCCTCGTGCTCGCGCAGGCCGGTGCGGGAGGCGACGAGGTCGAAGACCTTCACGACCTGCGTGCCGACGGAGCCGGCGAACCGGGCAGTGCCGCCGAGGGCGTTCTCGCCCGCGACGCGGCCCTGCTTGTGGGCGGTGGTGCCCAGCGGCAGGTAGGTGCTTCCGAGGAGGCGGTGGTGCGTGGTCACTCCGTCGCCTGCCGCGAACACGTGCGGCAGGCCCGTGCGCATGGCCTCGTCGACGACGACCGCGCGGCCGGCGCCGAGGGACGCTCCTGCGCGGGCGAGGAGGTCGGTGTTCGGCTTCACACCGACGACGAGGAGGACGACGTCGGCGGTGCGGGTGAGGGGTGTGCCGTCGTGGTCGGCGTGCACGGCGAGGCCGGTCGCGGTCTTCTCGATCGAGGCGACGGTGGTGCGGGTGAGGACCTCGACGCCGTGCTGGTCGAGTTCGGTGTGGACGAGGGCGCCGAGTTCGGGATCGAGGGTGGAGAGCACCTCCGGGCCGCGCTGCAGCTGCGTGACCTGGAGGCCGCGGACCGTGAGGGCTTCGGCCATCTCCAGGCCGACGTAGCCGGCACCTACGATGATCGCCGTCTGCGGGTCGCGGCTGTCGAGGAATCGCTCGAGCGCGAAGGTGTCGCCCATCGAGTGCAGCACGTGCACTCCGTCCTCCGGCCCCAGCTCGTCCACGCCGACGATCCCGGCGGAGGACGCGAGGGCGCCGGTGCCGACAATCAACTCGTCGTAGCCGATCCGGTCGAGCGTCCCGTCGGGGGTGCGGACGGTGAGCTGCTGGCCAGCAACGTCGATGTCGGTCGCGAAGGTGTCCAGGCGCAGGGTCATGCCGGTGGCTTCGAGGTCGGCGTGGGTGCGGTGCGCGAGCGACTGCCACGGCTGCACCTCGCGAGAGAAGTAGTACGGGATCCCGCAGATCGAGAAGTTCGGGTACGAGTCGGCGACGACGACGGTCACGTCGACGGACGGGTCGAGCTCGCGGGCGCGCAGCGCGGCGGAGATCCCCGCGTCGCTGCCGCCGATGGCGACGAGATGCATCAGAAGGCCTTTCGGATCAGACGTGCGAGGAGGTCGAGGTGGCCGGGACCACGAGGCTCCCGGCGGTCCGGGCGGCGCCCGGGAAGAGGAACACGGCGATGCCGACGCCGATCGCGGCGCCGACGACCTGCGCCACGACGAACGGCAGGACGGAGGTGGGGGCGATGCCGGCGAAGGTGTCGGTGAAGACGCGGCCGAGGGCCACGGCAGGGTTCGCGAACGAGGTCGAGGACGTGAACCAGTACGCCGCGCCGATGTACGCGCCGACCGCGGCCGCCGCGAGCGGGCCGCGGTGCGTGCGGGCGAGGGAGAGGATCACGAGGATCAGGCCCGCGGTGGCGACGACCTCCCCGAGCAGGTGGCCGGCGGTGACGCGCTCGGTCTTCGCGATCGCGGTCGGAATCTCGAACATCGCGTTCGCGAGGACCGCGCCGCCGATGCCGCCGAGCAGCTGCGCGCCGACGAACACCGCCAGCTCCCGCCCGGACAGGCCGGTGCGGTCGCGACGACCGAGGAGCGCGTCGACGGCGGACACGAGCGGATTGAAGTGCGCCCCCGATACCGGGCCGAAGACGAGGATCAGCACCGCCAGTCCCAGCGCGGTCGCGAGGGAGTTCTCCAGCAGTTGCAGGCCGACGTCGTCCGGAGAGAGCGACTGCGCGGCGATGCCGGAGCCGACGACGATCGCCACGAGCAGGCCCGTGCCGAGGAACTCGGCTACGGCCCGACGAGCGAGCGGAGGAAGGGAAGTGGTGTCCATGTCGTCGGCCATCTTGACCGCTCACGATCACTCAGTCAAGATTGAGTCAATGAACACCGAGCGAACCGAACTGGAAGCGCGGGCCGCCCGGCACGCGGCCCTCAGTGATCCCGCGCGCCTGCGGATCGTGGACCTACTTACCCTCGGTGACCTGGCGCCGCGGGAGTTGCAGGACCGACTCGGGATGCCCTCGAACCTCGTCGCGCACCACCTCGCCGTCCTCGAGCGCGAGGGCATGATCCTCCGTCGCCGTTCAGAGGCGGACCGGCGCCGCAGCTACGTCCACCTGATCCCCGGCGCGTTCGACCAGCTCGGCCCCTCGACCACCGCCGCAGCGCGACGGGTGCTGTTCGTGTGCACCGCGAACTCCGCCCGCTCCCAGCTCGCCGCGCAGCTCTGGGCGCAACGCAGCACCATCCCCGTCGCCTCCGCCGGCACGCACCCGGCCGCCGCGGTGGCGGCCGGCGCGATCGCGACCGCCGAACGTCACGGCCTCCCGCTACCCGAAGGTATCCCGCAGCAGTTCGCGGACGTCGCCGCGGACACCGACCTCGTGATCACCGTCTGCGACGCCGCTCACGAGGAGCTCGGCTCGGAGGCGCTGCACTGGTCGATTCCCGACCCGGTACCCGCGGGCACGGATGCCGCGTTCGATGCGGCCTACGACGAGCTCGCCGCGCGCGTCGACGCTCTCGCGGCGCACGTCACCGCGGCCTGACCCCAGGGTCAGACGCGGGTGAGCATCCCCGCGAGTGAATCGAGCGCCCCTGGGACGAGGGAGAAGTACGCCCACGTGCCGCGCTTCTCGCGGGCCAGGATCCCGGCGTCCACGAGGATCTTCAAGTGGTGCGACACCGTGGGCTGACTCAGCCCAACCGGCTCCGTCAAGTCGCACACGCACACCTCGCCCGAACTGCTCGACGCGACGATCGACACCAGGCGAAGCCTCGCCGGATCCGCCATTGCCTTCAACGCCCGCGCCAGCAGCTCCGCGCCCTCGGCGCTCAGCGGCTCGCGCGCGAGCGGCGCGCAGCACGCGGCCGCCGCTGCGGTGAGAGTCAGCTCGGTCGTCGCCATGCCTCCACCCTCCCACACATTGACAGTCATCGATATGCCGGGGCAGACTCAATCCATCGATGACCGTCGATGTTGAGGAGTGCACCTGATGACCATGCTGCTGACCGTCCCGCCCCGCACCGACGAGCGCCGCCTCACCGGCCTGCCCGTCGCCGTCATCGGCGCCGGCCCTGTCGGTCTCGCCGCCGCCGCGCAGCTGCTCGAGCGGGGCCTGGACGTCATCGTCTACGAGGCCGGCGAGAGCGCCGGGGCCGCGGTGCAGCAGTGGGGCCACACCCGACTGTTCTCGCCGTGGGAGTACCTGGTCGATTCCGCCGCCGGGCGCCTGCTCGACGCCGCCGGGTGGGAAGCGCCCGCTGCGAAGAAGCTGCCAACCGGGCACGAATTCGTCCGCGACTACCTCGCCCCGCTCGCCGCGACGCCGCAGCTCGCCCCGGTCATTCGGTACCGCTCCCGCGTGACCGCCGTGACCCGCGAGGGCATGGACCGCACCCGTTCCACCGGCCGCGCCGCGACCCCGTTCCTGTTGCGCCTGGACACCCCAGAGGGCGCCGTCGACGTCACCGCCCGCGCGGTCATCGACACCTCCGGCACATACTCGACCCCCAACGCCCTCGCCTCCGCTGGCCTCGACCCCATCGGTGCCGTCGACGTCACGGAGCACCTCAGCCACGCACTGCCCGACGTGCTCGACGCCGACCGCGCCCGCTTCGCCGGAAAGAGCGTCCTCGTCGTCGGCGCCGGCCACTCCGCCGCGAACACCCTGATCAAGCTCGCCCGCCTCGCCCGTGAGGAACCGGATACGAGGATCACGTGGGCGATTCGGGGCACCAGCCCGCTGCGCGTCTTCGGCTCAGGCGACGACGAGTTGGAGGAGCGCGGCAAGCTCGGCGGCACCGTCCACCAGCTCGTCCGCGACGGCGCGATCACCCTCCTGGACCGCTTCGAAATCGACCGCCTCGAGAAGACCGCCACCGGCCGGGTCGCCGTCCTCGGGCGCCGCCGGAAGGAGCGCGAGAGCGTCGAAGCCGACGTCGTCGTGCAGGCCACCGGGTTCCGCCCCGACCTCGACATGCTGCGCGAGATCCGCGTCTCCCTAGACGAGATCGTGGAAGCGCCCCGCGCGCTCGCCTCGCTCATCGACCCGAACCTGCATTCCTGCGGCACCGTCGACCCCCACGGCGTCGCGGAACTCGCCCACCCGGAGCCGAACTTCTTCATCGCGGGGATGAAGTCGTACGGCAGGGCGCCGACCTTCCTGCTCGTCACCGGCTACGAGCAAGTCCGCTCGATCGCGGACGAACTCGCGGGCGATCACGCCGCTGCCCGGCGCGTGCAGCTCGTGCTCCCCGAGACCGGCGTCTGCTCTACCGACATCGGATCCGCCGGAGGAAGCTGCTGCTCATGACCGCGATCCGGCCGATGACCCCCGAGGACTGGGCGGCGGTCGAGACGATCTACGGCGACGGGATCGTGACCGGGCACGCCACCTTCGAGGCCGAACCGCCGACGTGGGAGGCGTTCGATGCGGGGAAGCTCGACGTCGGGCGCCTGGTCGCTGTCGACGGTGACCAGATCCTCGGGTGGGCCGCTCTCTCACCCGTCTCCAGCAGGACCGTCTACCGCGGAGTGGTCGAGCACTCCGTCTACGTCGCCTCCGCCGCGCGCGGCCGCGGCGCCGGCGCGGCACTCCTGCAGGCGCTCATCGAGGCCGCGGACGCTGCTGGTCTCTGGACGATCCAGTCGAGCATCTTCCCCGAGAACATCGCCAGCCTCGCCCTCCACGACCGCGCCGGCTTCCGCCGCGTCGGCACCCGCGAACGGATCGCGCTGATGACTTACGGACCAGCCGCCGGTACCTGGCGCGACACGATTCTCATCGAACGTCGACGCCCGTCCTGACCGTCGCGGTAGAGGCCGGTCGACCGCTCCATTTCGGCGAGCGGAACGCCCCGTGCCGACGCTGGCGGTTTCGATGTCTTCTGGACGCTTGCACTGCCTCCATTGGCCGATTACGAGTGTCGCGAACGTGCCTTGCAGAACACAGCTCGCGGACACGGTCCGTGAGACGCGACTCGCCGATGACCTGGTTGCCGGCGTCTGCTGTCACGTCGACGTTCGTTCGCGAACACCTCGGCAGTGGTCGCTCAAATCGATTTCTGTCGATAACATCGGTGCATGCCGATTGATCACGTGCGGGGCACCTCTGCCGCCGTCTCCCTCTTTCACTCTTTGGCCGACCCGAAGCGTCTCCAGATCGTGCGGCGACTTCAGCACGGTGAGGCTCGGGTCAGTGATCTAGTGGCGGAGCTGGGCGTGGCGCAGTCGACGGCTTCTGAGCACATGAGCTGCCTGCGCGAGTGCGGCCTGGTCGTGGGGCGTGCAGAGGGACGGCAGGTGTTCTACTCGTTGGCCCGTCCGGAGCTGATCGATCTTCTCGAGTCCGCTGAGGCACTTTTGGAGGCGACGGGGTTCCAAGCGGATCTGTGCGGCACGTTCGGGGCGGAAGCACGGAGCGCACGTGACGTGGACGCTGCCGCATCGGAGGTCCGTCGGGGCGTGGAAGTGGCGCCGTGATCGGCACTATCGCGGCGGCAATCGGACTGTTCGCTGCGACGAACATCGATGACATCGTGGTTCTGACGGTGCTGTTCCTCGCGTCCGCCCGTGGCTCGCTGCCGGGCTGGAAGGTTGTGGCGGGGCAGTACCTCGGCTTCGCGACTCTCGTCGCGATCAGCGTCGTTGCCGCCGCCGGGTTGACGATCATCCCGGATGAGTGGGTGGGGCTTTTGGGCCTGATCCCGCTGGCGATCGGTCTGTACGGGCTCATCCGCACCCTGCGCAGCAGGGGCGATGATGACGACGACGATGACGAGAGTTCGATCAGTGCGGTCGGGCTGCTGGGCGTTGCGGGGATCACGATCGCGAACGGCGCGGACAACATCTCCCTCTACACGCCCGTATTCCGCACGAGCCCGATCGCGGACACGGTGGTCACGATCGTCGTGTTCTTCCTCCTCGTCGCGGTGTGGTGCCTGATCGCTCGCGTCGTCGGCACGAACAAGACGGTGACCGAGCTGTTGGAGAGGGTCGAGCACTGGCTCGTGCCTGCCGTATTCATCGGCCTGGGTCTGTTCATCCTGATCGAGTCGGGTGTTCTGCCTCGACTCCTCGAGCTGTTCTGATGCCCGCCACGCGCAGGCTCGTCCTCCGAGTGGCTTTCATCGCTGCGCTGATCGCGGCCGCGTTCGGTCTTGATCAGCTCACGAAGAGCTGGGCCCTGACAGCGCTGGAAGACGGACGCACGATCGAGCTCGCTCTCGGAGCGCGGTTCGAGTTGATCTTCAACCCCGGCGTCGCCTTCGGGATGGGCTCCGAGCTGGGACCTGCACTGGCGGTCGGACTGATCGTCATTCTTGTGACCCTCACGGTGTGGGTGTTCGTGCGGACCATCCGCGGGGCTCCGCTGGGTGGACCGGCACTTCTCGCTCTCGCCGCCGGCGGTGGCGCAGGGAACATCTGGGACCGCATCAGCCGAGCCGCGGACACGCCGCTGGGCGGAGAGGTCGTCGACTTCATCGCGGTCGACTGGTTCGCGATCTTCAACGTCGCCGACATCTTCACCACCTGCGGCATCGCCGGCTGGGCCCTCCTGCAGGTCTTCGGCAGAGCGGACGCGCCCCAACCACAGACGAGCGAAACCTGATCGAGGCGCAGCCCTGAGCCTCACCGTTCGCCGGATCACGGCGCCGTCCCCTTGTTTCTGCCGACCACCGGCCTGACAGAAAGCACCACCCGTGAAAACCAGCACCAAGGTCAACCTGATCGCCATCGCCGCGGCTGTCTTCGTCGTCGCGGTCATCGCCGCGATCGCGATCTTCCGGCCCTTCTCCGCCTCCCGCGAAGAGGTCGCCGCCGCGACGCCCGTCCTCGAGCAGAACACCCACATGCTCGATCAGGCGGAGGACGGGAAGGTGACGCTGGTCGAGTTCCTCGACTTCGAGTGCGAGGTCTGCGCGGCCGTCTACCCGACCATCGAGCAGCTGCGTGAGGAGTACGCAGGCCGGGTCACCTTCGCGACCCGCTACTTCCCGATTCCCTCGCATCGCAACTCCGAGAATGCCGCTCTCGCCGTCGAGGCAGCAGCGCGGCAGGACCGGTTCGAGGAGATGTACGACCGGATGTTCCAGACGCAGGCGAGCTGGGGCGAGAGCCAAGACTCCAAGGCCGACGTGTTCCGCGGCTTCGCGGAGGAGATCGGCCTCGACCTGGAGCAGTACGACGCGGATGTGGCCGACCCGTCGACGCTCGAGCGGGTGCGCTTTGATTTCGAGGCGGGCAAGGACCTGGGGGTGCAGGGCACGCCGACGATCTTCGTCAACGACGAGGCGATCCAGCTCGAACGCCTCGAAGACATCCAGGCCGCTCTCGACGCCGCTCTCGCCTCGTGAGCGCCCTCAGCCGCCGCGCCCTGCTGGCCCTTCCCCCGCTCGCGATGATCGGCATCGGGACCAGCGGATGCGCGCGGGACGACCTCGCGGAGCAGTACCGCGGCGGGTCGAACAAGAACTACGTCGCCGGTGACGGCACCGTCATCGAATGGCCTGTCGGCAGCCGCGGCGAGCCGGTCGACTTCGCCGGAACGAGCGAAACGGGCGACGCGATCAGCTCCGAGGATTACCGCGGGCAGGTGCTCGTCGTGAACTTCTGGTACGCCGCCTGCGCCCCCTGCCGCGCCGAAGCACCCGACCTGCAAGCGCTGCACGAGCAGTACGACGGGAACGGAGCGGCGTTTCTCGGTGTCAACGTTCGCGACCAAGCCGACACCGCCACCTCGTTCGCGAACACCTACGGCATCACCTACCCCTCGATCATCGATACCGACGCCGCCGTGGCCCTCGCGTTCTCTGGGAAGTTCGCCGCGAACGCCGTCCCTACCACCCTCGTGCTCGACGTCGACGGCCGACCCGCCGCGCGGATCCTCGGCCGGGTCACCGCCCGCTCCATCCTCGACACCCTCATCGCGGACACCATCGCGGAGGCGGCATCGTGAACTGGGGAGAGGCTGTGTTCAGCGGCCAACTCCTGCTCGCCGCGCCCATCGCGGTCCTCGCCGGCCTCGTCTCGTTCGCGTCCCCGTGCGTGCTCCCCCTCGTCCCCGGCTACCTCGCCTACATCGGCGGAAACCCCGACCTCGCCACAGGCAGCCGGCGCCGCCTCGTCGCCGGAGTGGGCCTGTTCATCGCCGGTTTCGCCGTCGTCTTCATCGCCTACGGCGCCGCGTTCGGCGCCCTCGGGACATGGCTGCTCGAATGGCAGGACACCGTCACCCGCATCCTCGGACTGCTCGTGATCCTCATGGGCGTCGTGTTCATCGGGCAGGTCCGGTTCCTGCAACGCACCATCCGCCCCCGCTGGAAACCCGCGACCGGACTCGCCGGAGCACCCCTGCTCGGTGTCGTGTTCGGGCTCGGCTGGACACCCTGCTTCGGGCCCACCCTCGCCGCGATCTCCGCGCTGAGCCTGGACGGCGCCTCCGCCGGCCGCGGCGCGTTCCTCGGCCTGCTGTACTGCCTGGGCCTGGGACTGCCGTTCCTGCTGATCGCCCTCGGATTCTCCTGGGCCGCCACCGCGACCAGCTTCCTCAAACGCCACATCCGCACCATCAACCTCCTCGGCGGAGGGCTACTCATCCTCATCGGCACCGCCATGGTCAGCGGCCTGTGGACCCAGTTGATCTACCGCCTCCAGAACCTGATCAACGGATTCGTCCTCCCCATCTGACCCGTCACCCCCGCCCCGAGAGGACCACCGAATGAGCGCACTCACCCCCGCCGAGACCGAACAGCTGACCCGACGCGGGCTGCGCCTGGCGCAGTTCACCGTCGCCTACAACGTCATCGAGGGCATCGTCGCGATCGCGGCCGGTATCGCCGCGGGACTCGTGTCCGTGATCGGGTTCGGCATCGACTCCGGCATCGAGTCGATCGCCGCCGTGCTGGTAGGGCTGCGCCTGGCGGCGCGGCTGCGGCATGGTGAGGCGGACGAAGCGAAGGAGCGGCGCACGTTGAAGTTCGTTGCCGTGACGTTCTTCCTCCTCGCCGCCTACGTGAGCATCGAGGGCATCCGCAGCCTGATCGCGGGTGACGCTCCCGAGTCCTCCCCGGTCAGCATCGTGCTCCTGATCCTCTCGATCATCGTCATGCCGGTCCTTGCGGCGGTGAAAACGCGTGTCGGGAAGAGGCTCGGAGACCCCCTGATCCTCGCGGACGCAGCGGAGACTCGGATCTGCGTGCTGTTAAGCGTCTCCACCCTCGTCGGGCTCGTCCTCTACGCCCTCACTGGAGCCGCGTGGCTTGACCCGGTTGCAGGGTTCGTCATCGCTCTCTTCGCCATTCACGAGGGACGCGAGGCCTGGGAAGGCGAGCTCGTAGAAGACGACGATGACGATGACTAGAGCGGGCGCCGACAGGCGAGCCACGAGCGGGCTGACGATCGATGTTCCGGGGCAGACACCCTCAACCTCAGAAGTGCTCTCCTCGGGTGCGACGCGCACGGCGGGAGGATGATCGGAGAATGATGATCGAGGTTCTTCACATCGACGACTGCCCGAACTGGAAGGACGTCGGCCCTCGCCTGGACCAGGCGCTGAAGTCCACCGGCCACTCCGACATCCCCGTCACCTACCGGCTTCTGGCGACACCGGAGGACGCCGCCGGCGTCGCTTTCGCGGGTTCCCCGACGATCACCCTCGACGGGGAAGACCTGTTCCCGTCGGGCGGGCGGACCACGGATCTTGCCTGTCGGATCTACTTCACGCCGAGCGGGCTGGCGGGTCTTCCGACGACGGAGCAGCTCGTGGAAGCGATCGCTGCCCGTGAACCCTGATTCCTCCGTCACCTGTTCCTGCTGCGGACGGGCCCGCCGTCGACGTCAGGTTCACGCACTCAACGATGGCGCCGCGTACGTGTGCCGGCGGTGCGGGCTCTGGATAGCGCTGCGCCCGGGCAGCGATCACCCCCGCGCCTCCTCATTGTCTCGGCGCTGACACGCCGGAACTCAACGCCGGTCAGGTCGTTCGGGTTGCTCTCAGCCCGATCCGGGTGCGGCCGCGAGGCTTGAGGACGGACAGGGCGGTGATAACCACGAGAACGACGGCGCCGCCGGCGGTCGCGACGACCAGTTGCGTGCGGGTTCCCTCGAGCGTGGAGGGGATGAGCCCGTGGCGGGCGGCGAGGGACATCGTCTCGATGAGGCGCGTGTGCAGCAGGAGGACTGCGGTTGCGAAGACACTCAGCCACAGCTTGATCGCCACCCAGTAGTGGCGCACCAGTCCCCAGTGCGTTCCGAGGCCTTGCAGGATTCCGGTGGCGAGGGAGGCGAGGGCGAACGGGATGATGACGAACGTCCCCAGCGGGTCCAACGCCAAGTAGGCGCTTCGGACCGTGAAGGGGTCGCTGCTGGTCGCTCCGACGAGCGCGATCGCGAGGAACGCGCCCACCGCGCCGAACCAGCCCACGGACACCAGGACGTGGACGGTGAGGGCGACTCGGCGAGCTCGCGGGCCGAGCATCATCAATGATTCATCATCTGCGCCCCGCCGCCGGTGAGCAGGTGCACGACGATGAAGCCGATCGCGAGGACGACGACGACGACCATGAACACCTTCACCCAGCGGGGGCGCTCCGGGACGGGCGACGGCGTGCCAGACGGGTTGGAGTCACTCATGCGCTCAGCCTAGGCACCCGCCCAACCCATCCCGTATCGATGTGGTGCGTTGCCCCTGCCCCGACATCTTCGTTCAAGTCGGGAATCTTCCGCCCGATCACCCCGTTGTCTGATACCCCCGGGGGGTATACCGTCGGATCAGGCCGGAAGCGGCCGGAAGGAGTCATGATGGCGCAGCACCACCTGCACGATGACGAGCACGAGAGTGCTCACCGCACCGTCGAAGCACGCGACGTCGACGCGGGAAGGACAGGTCATCACGTGAGTACGGCCCCTGACGGGCACGCCGGGCACCAGATGCGCGGAGCGCCTGATCCTCACGCAGGCCACAACATGACGGCGGGCGCTGCCGGCCACGGCGGCCACGGCGGCCACGGCGATCATGTCGGCCAGTTCCGGCGGTTGTTCTGGATCATGCTGGTGTTCGCGGTGCCGGTGGTCGTGTTCAGCGGCATGTTCTCGATGATCCTGGGCTACTCCCTCCCCGACGTTGCGGGGGTCGGCTGGATCTCGCCGGTGCTCGGGACGGTGATGTACGTCTGGGGCGGCCGGCCCTTCCTGCAGGGGGCGGTGTCGGAGCTGCGCTCGAGGACGCCGGGGATGATGCTGCTGATCGCGTTGGCGATCACGGTCGCGTTCCTCGCGTCGTGGGGTGCGAGCCTGGGTGTGCTGGATCACGAGCTCGATTTCTGGTGGGAGCTCGCGCTGCTGATCGTGATCATGCTGCTCGGGCACTGGATCGAGATGCGCTCCCTCGCGCAGACGTCCTCGGCTCTGGATTCTCTGGCGGCGCTGCTGCCGGATGAGGCGGAGCGGGTGCGCGAGAGCGGCGTGGAGAAGGTGTCTCCTGCGGATCTGGTGCAGGGCGACGTCGTGATCGTGCGTCCCGGCGGCCGGGTGCCGGCGGATGGGCGAGTGATCGAGGGCACCGCTGATGTGGACGAGTCGATGATCACCGGGGAGTCCCGGGCGGTCAGTCGTGGGCCGGGGTCGATGGTCGTCGCCGGCACGGTCGCCACGGACACGGCCCTGCGGGTGGAGGTGACGGCGGTCGGGGACGACACCGCTCTCGCCGGCATCCAGCGCCTGGTCACCGAGGCGCAGAACTCCTCCTCGAGGGCGCAGCGCATCGCGGATGTCGCGGCGGGGTGGCTGTTCTGGTTCGCGTTGGGTGCCGGGGTGATCACTGCGATCGTGTGGTCGCTGCTGGGCAGTCCGGATGATGCGGTGATCCGCACGATCACGGTCCTGGTGATCGCGTGCCCGCACGCGCTGGGGCTCGCGATCCCTCTGGTGGTGTCCATCGCGACCGAGCGCGCCGCGAAGGGCGGCGTCCTCGTCAAGGACCGTCTCGCGTTGGAGAGCATGCGCACGGTGACCACGGTCCTGTTCGACAAGACCGGCACCCTGACCAAGGGCGAGCCCACTCTTGCCGCCGTGCACACCGTCGAGGGTGTGACCGAGGAGCAGCTGCTCGCGGTCGCCGCGGCGGTCGAGGCGGACAGTGAGCATCCCCTCGCTCGGGCAATCGTGGGAGCTGCGAACAGCCGCGATGTGCGGGTGCCGGCAGCGACCGGTTTCCAGGCGTCGACCGCTGTGGGTGTCACGGCGCAGGTCGGGGGCCGGTCGGTGAGCGTGGGGGGCCCGTCGATGCTGCACGCGCACGAAGCTGCCGCGCTCGAGCAGACGCGCGCGTGGGAGGCGGAGGGGATGATCATCCTTCACGTCATGTCTGGTGGGCAGGTCATCGGTGCTCTTGGGCTGGCGGATGAGGTGCGGGAGGAGTCCCGGCAGGCTGTCGACGCGCTGCACGCGATCGGCGTGCAGGTGGTCATGATCACCGGCGACGCGGAAGCGGTCGCCCGCACCGTGGGCGAGGAGCTCGGCATCGACCGGGTGTTCGCCGGCGTGAAGCCGGAGGACAAGGCCGCGAAGGTCATCGAGTTGCAGCGCGAGGGCCGACGGGTCGCGATGGTCGGCGACGGCGTCAACGACGCTCCCGCTCTTGCGCAAGCCGATGTGGGGATCGCGATCGGCGCGGGGACCGATGTCGCGATCGCGTCCGCCGGGGTGATCCTGGCCTCCGATGACCCCCGGTCGGTGCTGTCCGTGATCGAGCTGTCCCGGGCGAGCTTCCGGAAGATGAAGCAGAACCTGTGGTGGGCAGCCGGCTACAACCTCCTCTCCGTCCCCCTGGCCGCCGGTGTACTCGCCCCGATCGGATTCGTGCTGCCAATGTCGGTCGGTGCTTTGCTGATGTCCGCGTCGACCGTCGTCGTCGCCGTGAACGCGCAGCTGCTGCGCCGCCTGGACCTCACCCCTCAAGCCAGCACGCGGTCAGCGCTTAATCGACGGGGAGACGGTGCCCCGCAGCCGCAGGCATCGCGTCACGAGGTCACCACGCTGTCGTAGCCGCCCCAGCAGGAGCCGCAGCGTCCGGTCCCGAGAGCCCGGACGCTGCGGGACCGTTCACACGGCTATTGCGCGGCGGCGAAGCAGTTCCCGAACCATCGGGTAGGCGGTGAGGAATCCGAGGACGAGCCCGATCTGCATGAGGAAGAGGAACCGGATATCGGTCGGAGCCGGCATGAAGTTCCCGAAATGCATGAGAAGCATCCAGCCGCCCATGCCCAGATCGAAAGCCACCACCGTCAGTACCGCCGCCACCAGCGCCACCCCAGCACGTCGTCCCGCGGTACCGCGGGACGCAGGCGCGGCGAAGAAGTACTCGAAGACGAACAGCAGCCCGATCGCCAACAGGGCGATGACGATGATCAGCACCCACAGGTTCGTGCCGGCGATGGTCAGGCCGCTCGCCACGACGAGCGGCACCCCGATGAAGTGCCCGACCGTCGCCGCTGCACCACCGGGCGCGCTTCCCGCGACAGCGTCGCGGCTGAGACGACCATCCGACCCGACCTCAGAAGGCGAGGACGTGGCGGGGCGGTCCCTGCCCCATCTGCGGAACGCCCAGACGGCGGCCGGCCCCAGAAACAGCGCCGCGACAGGCCACACCAGGTTCATTGCGCCGTTGCTTTGATGGTGCCGCCGACCGACGATCTCGTACAGAACCACGATCGCGCTCAGTACTCCCAGCGCGACGAAGAACCAGGACACGGGTGTCAGCCAGTCCGGGAACGCGGGTTGCATGGACGTCATATCCGTCATGTCATCGTTCATGGTCGTCGTTTCCTTGTCGGCTCCAGCGAGTGAAGCAATTCGTGAGTGTGCGATGGGTGGAAGGTGAAGGGGTTTGGCGCCTGGTACGGCGGCTGAGCGGAGGGTCTCGTTAGAAGGACGGGCGTAGCACCGTCCAGGTGAGGCCGTAGTCGCGGCTGGCGACGATGCCGCGATCATCGGCGGCAAGGACCCACCTCTCCTCGCCGTCGACAATCGCGAACGCCTCCGGGGTTCCCGTGAGAGCTCCATGGCTCTCCCAGCCACCGTCGGCGCTGCCCGTCCACACCGTTCCGTCGACGTCGACGCCGACCAGCGCCCCGGCCGCGCTGCTCTCCACGAGATACAGCGCGGGAGCGTCGGGAACAGGCTGGAACGTGATCCCGGCGTCATCGCTGACCTGCAAGCCCGTCTCGGTGGTTGCGAACACCCGATCGGGGCGTTCTGGATCAGTGCTCAGATCCCGCAGCGCCAGCTGCACCGTCGACGTCCAGCTCGTTCCAGAGTCGTCGCTGCGGCGGATTGTGGCGCTACCCGCGTCATATCCGTAGACGCGGGTGGCCGTGCCCGTGAGGGCGACGGTCGCGAGGTCGTGGAAGTCCGTCTCTCCGCTGAGGGACAGCGGCTCCCAGGTCGCGGCCGCGTCGGTGCTGCGGATCAGGCCCAGATTCGGGCCCGACGCTGACGTCTCGGCGGGGTCGGGATGCCCGGAGGCGTAAAATACGCCCTCCGGGGTGATCGTGAACCCCATCGTGTCCTGCGCCCGCCCCCCGATCGGCCCCTCGTCCGCGCTGGTGGCGGCGCTGGTGGGGTAGGTGTCCGGGAGGGTGTCGGTGGGGATCACCCACACTCCCGAGTGCGCGGCCGCGTAGGTGAGTCCGGTCACCGGATCCCAGCCCAGCCCGTGCACGTGCTCGAGCCCTGCCGGCGCGGCGACGAGCGCGCCGGTCTCCGCACGGTCTGAGGTAGCGCAGCCGCTGAGCAGCGCCACCGTCACGGCGCCGACGGCGATGGCGAGACGGTATCGGCGGTGTGGACGGGGCGGGTGGTCAGCCAAGGGTGACTCCTCGGGCGCTCATGAAGGGTTCGGGGTCGACGCGGGCGCCGCTGATGCGGGTCTCGTAGTGGAGGTGGCAGCCGGAGGACGCTCCGGTGGAACCCACGAGGGCGATGCTCTGCCCGGCGGTGACGCTCTGCCCGACGGAGACGAGGTTGGTGCTGTTGTGGGCGTAGCCGGTCTGGATGCCGTTTCCGTGATCCAGGAGCACCCAGTTGCCGTAGGAGCCCAGCGGCCCGGAGTAGGCGACGGTCCCGGCGGATGCGGCGGAGATGGGCACTCCGCAGCCGGCCGCGAGGTCGGTGCCGTAGTGGAAGGACCCGACTCCGGCGACCGGACGGTTCGGGCGCGGCCCGAACGCGGAACTGATCCACCCCGACACCGGCCTCACCCACCCGGACCCTGACGGCACCGGCGCCGCACTGCCGGCGGCCGGGGCGGCCGGGCGGGAGACGGGGGCGTTCCCACCGGACACGGGTGCGGGCGCGGTGCGGACGGCGGTGGCGGCGGCTTGCGCGGCGCGGGCGGCGGCGGCTTGCGCGGCCTGCGCGGCGGCGGCCGCTTCGGCTGCACGCCGTGCGTCCTCGCCGCGCTGATAGTCGGCTTCGGTCGCTGCGCGGTCCTCGGTGAGGACGCTGAGCTGCGCCTGCAACGTGGCCGCGTTCACGGCCTGCTCGTCGCGGCGCTGCTGCACCGCGTCGCTGGCCGCGATCGCGTCGGCCAACGCGTTCTGCGACGCGCTCGCCAGCTCGCCCAGCTCCGCCGTGGCGATGTCCGCCTGCTCGGTGAGCGCCTGAGCAGTGTTCGCGTCCGCGGTCGCGGTCGCGTAGATCGTGTCCGTCTTCTCGGCCAGTTTGCTCATCGTCGCGAGCTGGTTCAGGAGGCTACTGCTGTCCTTCCCGGTCAGCAGCGACAGGGTGAGGTTCGAGCCGGCGGTGCGGGACAGGGATGCTGCGAGACGGCCCGCCTGCACCTGTGACGTGTCGGCGCGGGCGGAGGCGGCGTCCGCTTGCTCCTGCAACGTCGCCGCGCGGTGATTCGCCCGGTCGTAGGCGCCCTGAGCTCGCTCATACGCTTCGCCGCGCTGCTGCTGCTCGCGCTGCGCCGTGGCGACGTCCGCCTCCAAGCTTTGCAGCAGACCGGTCAGCTCGGTGATCTGCGTTTGCGTGCTCGCCTCGCTCGCGCGAGCGCTCTGCACCTGCTCCCAACTCGGGTACTCCGCCGCCTGCGAGGCCGGCGCGCTGAGGAACAGGGATGCGGTGACGGCGAACCCAAGCACCGCCGCGGCGCCCGCCCGGCGTGCGGGCCTGGTGCGCGGCTCAGCCAAGACCGACACCCAGATCGCTCATAAACCCTTCCGGGTCCACGGGGCTCCCGTCGACGCGGGTCTCGAAGTGCAGGTGGCAGCCGGACGAGGCCCCGGTGGAGCCCACAAGCGCGATGAGGTCGCCGGCGGCGACCGTGTCGCCCACGTTCACGAGCAGGTCGCTGTTGTGCGCGTAGCCCGTCTCGATGCCGCCGCTGCTCTCCAGCAAGATCCAGTTGCCGTAGCTGCCGGCGTAGCCGGCTTCCTCGACGGTGCCGCCGATGGCGGCGACCACGGGGGTTCCGCAGGGGGCGGCGAGGTCGGTGCCCTTGTGGAACGCGCTCACTCCCGCGACCGGAGCATCCGGGCGCGGACCGAACGTGCTCGAGATGCGGCCCGCGACCGGCACCCGCCAGGCAGCAGCCGGGATACCGCTGTCCTCGATGGACGCAGCGGAGTCCTCCGATGCGTCGTCCACGAGTTCCGTGGCGACAGCGGCGGTCACCAGCACCTCGGGTTTGGCTTCCGCGCCGAACGCGTCCCGGGTGACGGTGAGCTGAACGGCGCCGGCCGCGACGAACGTCTGCGGCTGCACCTCGCTCGCGGCGGCCAGGGCCGCGGTCGTGGTCGGGGTGCCCTCGACGGCGAACGCGGGCATGGAGGAGGTCACCGCGATCATCGTGACGAGAGTCATCGCGGACACCCCGGCCAGACGCGGCCGCATCGTGGCCGTGCCCGGCGGGAGCGGTCGCGGGCGGGCCGCGGCGCGCGCGGCCTGCTGCATCGCGTGCGCTTCCGCGCGGGAGGGCGCCGTGTACGTCGCCCGGCGCCCGAGCGTCAGCGCAGCCTGCCGCGGGGACGTCTCGCGGGTGCGGGTCCGGGTGCGGTGCAGGTCACGGCGGCGCGGGTCACTCATCGACGCGGCGTTCACCGGGCAGCTCCCGACCGAAGCGGACGGGGGTGAAGAGGGGTGTGGTGCATGGGGAACGTTTCTGGTTCGAGCGCCCTCGATGGGCGCGAAGAAGAAGAGGGGTGGGGATCGCCAGGTACGGCGACCCCCACCGGGGCGCGGCGGTATCGCGCGCGCCCGGGCGCGACGCAGCAGCGCTGCGCCTGCCCAGGAGGAGGGGGAAGGGGCGTCAGAGAAGGCGGGTCAGCGGGACGCGAGGAGGTCCTGCATGGTCGCAATCTCCTCCGTCTGCGTCTGCACGATCATCTCCGCCATCTCGATCGCGTCCGCGTTCTGGCCCTTATCGACCTCGGTCTGCGCCATCTCCACAGCATCTTCGTGGTGCATCATCATCTGCTCGAGGAACAGCTTCTCCGCCTCGGCGCCGGTCGCGCTCTCCAGCGCGGACATGTCCTCGTCGGACATCATCCCGTCCATGCTGTGATCCATGCCCGACATCGAATCCTCAGCCCCCCACGCGGTGATCCACTCCTCGAGCTGAGAGATCTCCGGACCCTGCGCTTCCTTGATCTGCGTCGCCAGGTCGGTCACTTCAGTGCTGATGCCGTCCTTCGCGAGGATCATGTCGGACATCTCCACCGCCTGCTCGTGGTGAGGCTTCATCATCTGCGCGAACATCACGTCCTGGTCGTTGAAGTCCGCCTCCGACGCGTCGGCGGACGAGGACGGGGCGGCAGACGCGGAGGAGCTGCTGTCGCCCATCCCCTCCATGCCGCTCATCTCGGAGGAGCTGTCCGAGCAGGCGGAGAGAGTGATCGCGGTGGCCAGAGCGAGAGTCGAGGCGAGAAGAGTGCGCTTGGTGTTCATGAGTGTCGTATCCATTCAGTCGGTTGCAGAAATCGCCGGAACCACGCCCTACGGGCGCGGTAAAGATGTCGCAGCGGATGCTGCGACACCAGGGCGAATCAGGTGCGACTGATCGACAACACCGTCAACGACGGCAAATACACGTGGAACCTCGCGCGCGGCACCAGCCGCAGAAGACGCGGACCCGCGTCCAACACGCGCGCGAACACCGCCGGCACCCGCGCCAGGAGGATCAGGGACGCGAGGAAGAACACGATGACGCACGTCGCCGCCATCAGCGCGCACCCCATCGCGCAACTGTCATCACAGGGCACCATCGGCACGACCGCGCCCTGATCGGCGCCAGCCGCGAGAGCCATCCCGCCCGTCGACGCAGCCACCGGGTCGGCGTGATCACCGGTCTGCGCGTGCGTGTGCCCCGCGGAGAGTGCAGCGTCGGAGTGGCTGCCCGTCATGGAGTGCATCGCGAACACGCCCAGCAGCAGAGCCGCCAGCGTCAGTACGACGACCACCGCGCGGATCAGCGGTGTGGACAGCCGAGAAACGATGCCATCGCTCATGAACCACACCTCCGAAACCGCACGTCACTCCTCGCCGGGCGACAGAAGAAGACGTCCGGGCATACCCCCCTAGAGTATGCAGAAAGCAGCCGGAGCGGCTGAAAACCCTCTCCGTACCCGTCCGACCCGCGCAGCAGCGGACGAGCTGCACCAGCACCGGGGGGACGAGGACACCGTGACCGAGCAGACCACCGAGCACGACGACACCGCTGGAACCCACGGCTACATCTCCGACAAGGATCAGTACCTTCGCCGGCTGCGCCGCATCGAAGGACAAGCCCGCGGCTTGCAGAACATGGTCGAAGACGAGCAGTACTGCATCAAGATCCTCACCCAGATCTCCGCGATGACCAGCGCCCTCGAATCCGTCGCACTCGGCCTCCTGAACGACCACCTCAACCACTGCGTCCTCGAAGCCGCCGCCGCCGGCGGCGACGATGCGAAGGCCAAGCTGCAAGAAGCCTCCGACGCCATCGCGCGACTCGTCCGCTCCTAAACGCATCGCGTTCGCGCAGCTCAGGATCAAACACCTAGAGCCTCCCCGACGACACGAAGCAATGTCAGAACACCGCCACGGAACGCTGCAGTCCACAACCCGACGAAGGCGAGCTGCTCAGAGGCGCCGCTGCCTGTGTGCTCCGTCCGTCCGTGACGGCGACGTGTTCCGGCGGAACGACGCCCTCGGCGACCTGCGGAAAGACGCCCTCGGCGACCTCCGGGTCGGGCCGCGGCCGTCGCTCGCCGAGACCGAGACGGCGCTCGGCATCGAAAGCGATCTCGGCGACCCTCCCTCCGCCCGGCCGCCCGGCCGCCCGGCCGCTCGAGCAGCGGGGGAGCGCCCCCGGTCTCGTGGTGAACGTTCACGTGCAGGATCCGCGACGCACTTGTACCGTCCCCTCCCGCCCGCCTACCGTGGTGCGTGAACGTTCACGCCGACGACGCCGCGAAAGGGTCACCCATGACCGACTCCACCCCGACCACTCCCGCACCCGGCTGGGCGGTGCTCGGCCCCGGCAGCATCGCGCGCCGGTTCCTCTCCCAGCTCCCGGCGAGCGACCGCGGCGCCCGGCTCGTCGCGGCGGGCAGCTCCGACCCGGGGCGCGCCGCGGCCTTCGCCGCCGAGGCAGTCGAGCACGGCTTCGCGGACGCGACTGCCGGCGACTACGCCGCGGTCCTCGCCGATCCGCGGGTCACCGCGGTCTACATCTCCACCGTGCACACGGGTCACGCCGCGCTCGTGCTGCAGGCGCTCGAGGCCGGCAAGGCCGTGCTCTGCGAGAAGCCGCTCGCCGTCAACCACGGCACGGCGATGGCCCTGGTCGACGCCGCCCGCAACGCGGGTCTGCCGCTGGTCGAGGCGTACATGTACCGCTTCCACCCGCAGACCGCCGCGCTGCTCGAGCTCGTCCGCGACGGCGCGATCGGCGAGGTCGTGCACATCGACGCCTCCTTCTCCTTCCGCACCCCGTCCCGCGAGGGCCGCCTGTACGACGTCGCGACGGCCGGAGGAGGCGTCCTCGACGTCGGCGGATACACCGTCACCGCCGCGGCGGCCGTGGTGCAGGCCGCGACCGGTGCCGCCGTCGCCGAGCCCGTCGAGTTCGACGCGAAGGGCAGCCTCGGCCCGACCGGTGTCGACGAGTGGAGCGTCGCCCGCGCGACCTACCGCGGCGGCATCACCGCGACCCTCCGCACCGGCGTGGCGCTCGACGACGTGAACGCCCTGACGATCCACGGCACGCGCGGCCGTCTGCACGTGGCCGACCCGTGGTTCGGTGCGTCCGACACGGGCATCGAGATCAGCGTTGTCGGGGAGGAGCCGCGCATCCTCACGTTCGAGGGGGAGAGCCCCTACGCGCTCGAGGCGGATGCGACGACCGACCTACTGGCGGCCGGTTCGGTCGAGGCGCCGCAGATGACGCTCGAGGAGACGCTCGCGACGGCCCGCACGCTCGACCGCTGGCGCGCCGCGATCGGCCTGCGCTTCCCGTTCGAGGCTGAGACCGCGGACATCCCGACGGTGTCCGGGCGGCCGCTGCGCGCGGCGTCGGACAGCCCGATGCTCTTCGGGGAGATCCCCGGCGTCGGCAAGCGGATGTCGCGGCTCGTGATGGGCGTCGACAACCAGCCGGATCTGGCGCACGCCTCGGCGATCTTCGACGCGTTCGTCGAGCAGGGCGGCACCGCCTTCGACACCGGCTACATCTACGGCGACGGCGAGATGGAGGGCCGCCTCGGCCGGTGGATCCGCAACCGCGGCATCCGCGAGGACGTCGTCGTGATCACCAAGGGCGCGCACACCCCCTACTGCGATCCGGAGTCGCTCTCCCGGCAGCTGCTCGAGAGCCTCGAGCGGCAGGGCACCGACTACGCGGATATCTACCTGATGCACCGCGACAACCTCGAGGTGCCGGTGGGTGAGTTCGTCGACGTGATGGACGAGCACCAGCGCGCCGGGCGGATCCGCGCCTACGGCGTCTCGAACTGGACGCCGGCGCGCTTCGACGAGGCGCAGGAGTACGCCCGCACTCACGGGCGGGCCGGGTTCCAGGCGCTGAGCGACCACTTCGGCCTGGCCGAGGCGTACGACGTGCCGTGGGAGGGCTGCGTCCACGTCACCGACCGGGCGTCGAAGGAGTGGCTGGTCGAGCGGCAGATCCCACTGCTGCCGTGGTCCTCGCAGGCCCGCGGCTTCTTCACCGGCCGCGCCCGCCCCGACGACACCAGCGACGCCGAGCTGGTGCGCTGCTACTACGGGCCGGACAACTTCGAGCGCCTGCGCCGGGCCGAGCAGCTGGCGGCCGAGCACGGCGTCGGAGCGACGGCGATCGCGCTGGCCTACGTGCTCGCGCAGCCGTTCCCCACCTTCCCGCTCTTCGGGCCGCGCACGATCACCGAGCTGCGCTCGTCGATGCGCGGCCTGTCGATCGAGCTGACTCCGGAGCAGACGGCATGGCTCGACCTCCGCGCCTGAACGGTGCCGAGGCCGGCGGCCGCGCGACGATCCACGACGTCGCGGCCGCCGCCGGGGTCTCCCGCCAGACCGTCACCCGCGCGATGAACGGCATGCCGGGCATCAGCGAGGAGACGAAGCGGCGGGTCCTCGACGCCGCGGAGCAGCTGTCCTACCGCCCGTCGCGGTTCGGCCGCGGCCTGGTCACCGGCGGCGAGCACCAGCTCGGGCTCGTCGTCGACGACCTGCGGAACCCGTGGTCGCCGGAGCTCGCCTCAGCCGTCGTCCGGGTCGCGGCGGCGCGGGGCTGGAACGTGTCGCTCGCGGACGTGGGCCTCGCCGCCGACTCCGACCGGATGATCCAGGCGCTGGGCGCGCAGACCGATGCGGTGATCGGCACCTTCGGCGATCGTGCCGCGGAGTGGATCGAGCGGCTCGGCTCCGTGCCCGTCGTCGAGCTCGACCCGACCGGCGACCCGCTGCGCGCCGCGGTGCTGCTCGACCACTCCGACGCCGTCGAGGCGCTGGCCGAGCACCTGGCGGGAGCGGGCGTGCGGAATCCGGTGGTCGTCGACGTCTCGCGGGATGCCCGGCCGAGCCGGCGGGCCGAGCTGCTGATCCGGGCCTTCGCCGCGCGCGGACTCGAGGCCTCCGTCGTCCGCGCCGAGGGCCCCACCGCCCAGGCGGCCGCGGACGCGACCGAGCGGATCATCGCCCGGCCGCGGGTCGCCGACGCGATCGTCGCGTTCAACGACCTCTGCGCGCTCGGCGTGCTCTCCGCCTGCCGTCGGGCGGGTGTCGACGTGCCCGGCGACGTCCGGGTGGTCGGGATCGACGGCCTCTCGATCGGGCGGCTGCTCGCACCGACTCTGACCACCCTCGCCGTCGATCTCGACGAGCTCGCGCGGCACGCCCTCGACCTCGCGGTCGCCATGATCGCCGGCGAGCTCCCCCGGGGCGGTCCGGACGTCCACCGCACGGTCCGCCACCAGCTGGTGCTCCGCGAATCCGCCTGATCTCGCGCCGAGGGCGCAGAGCGACTCGTTCCTCGAGCGCCGTAGTGAGGACGTCGTCCAGCGGATGTGGAGGTGTCGGTAGGAAGTCGTCCGTCGTCGGGTTCACGCCGAAGCCCGCCTCTTCGATCCGCTCCGAGCGGGAATCGTTCCTCGAGCGGTAGACGTGACGGACCGCGCGACCGGATCCGGGCTCGAATCCGAAGTGGTAGATCGTTGCCGTGATCCTCGGTCGGCTTCGTCACGCCAGCGGGGTGGTCTGGCTCGTCCGGTCCCTCGACTTCCTCTCCCCGGACATGGCGGTGACGAGGGTCCGGCCGCGCATCCACGAGCACACGTTCCCGGACCACCTCACGCTCGCGAACATCCACGGGGATTCAGGATCGTCGCGAAGACCGTGCACGAGATCTGATGGGACATCCGCGGAACCGGGATGCTCGGGTGAACCTCACCGGACGAACGTCTCGCGGACGGCTAGTGGTCGCCGGCTGGAGGTCCCACGATCGTGTCGTCCCGGTGGTTGCCGTAGAAGACCGACTGGCCGTGCATGAGGTCGCGCATCGACACGTCGTTGCCCACCCCGTAGACGGTCCGACCGAAGCCGAGTTCCCGTTGGACGGCCCAGATCTCGTCGTGTCGGTCCGGCGAGAACAACTGAGCGGGGTCGCCGACAGCGATCCAGCCGATCGGAACCACCACCCCCTCACCGACCACGGTGTTGACCTGGACGACAGCGTTGATCCGCACCTCGGCTCCGGCACCGATCCGGCTTCCGGGGAAGAGAGCAGCCCCCGTAGCGATGAAGGCCTCATCGCCCACGATGCTGCCGTTGATGTGCGCGTGGGGGCCGACCATCACAGCTGAACCGACTGCCGAGTGGTACCCGGCACGGCCGCGGATCAGAGCATGCTCCATGACCACCGTGTCTTCACCGATGGATATCGCGCCATCCTCTGCCGAGAGAACGGCACCGTGAAGCACACGTGCACCGGCAGCAACTCTGACGTCACCCACGAGAACGGCTGTCGCAGCAACGAAGGCGTCCGGGTGGACGTCGGGCTCGAGACTCCGGTGCCGCATCAGCATGCTCTGTCTGCGATCGGCTCGTCCCGCGTGTACGTCATGACCTCACCGTAGCGAGCCGTTGGTCGCCCTACGGGCTCACACCCTTACTGCCGAGCGAGAGTCTGACGACCTTGTTCCGGAGATGTCCCGAGGGCCACGCGATGCAGAGGTGCACTGAGTAGTGAGCGCTACATTCGGGATATGACGGACCCCGACCCGCGACACGCCCGTAGGCAATTCGCGGGCGGCAAGAGACTCGTGCGCCGCCGCCTTCCGCCGGTCGTCACAGAGGGAGTCTCATGGCTCGTCCTGGCACTGGTGGCCTCCGCCGGCGTCGTCGTGATGGGGATGCAGGCTCTCGGGGCGGTCGGATGCGCGGGGATCTGTCGATACGACCTCATGCGGATCTCGTTCTGGGTTCTTCTCGCAGGTCTACTGGCGGTGGTCGTGCTTGCCGCCGTGGCGAGGACGATCCTCCGGAAGCGTCATCGCCCCGCTTTCTGTGCTCCGCTCGGCGGAACCGCGCTCGTCATCGTCGTCATCGGGGTCTCGTTCGCGATACTGCAAGCCGGGTACTCCCCGATGCACGAGCGCAACGAAGGTGCCGCGGACATACGATCCGATCGGGGATTTTCAACGACCCCCTGACCGACGCGGTGTGGTCGGCTTCGGTGCGCTGCGCGTATCTCTGCCACAGGTGCTCGACGCCCGTCGGTTGTCGGCTCGAACCGCAAGCGGCCCGCGCCGCGCGCTGACCCGGCTGCGGAGAGCGCCCGGCGGAAGACGCCTCGCCCAG
The DNA here is from genome assembly GCF_002931195.1 of Rathayibacter sp. AY1C2. NCBI lineage: Bacteria > Bacillati > Actinomycetota > Actinomycetes > Micrococcales > Microbacteriaceae > Rathayibacter > Rathayibacter sp. AY1C2. The sequence continues at coordinate 39,216 of NZ_PSWG01000009.1, forward strand.
TGCAACCCAGGTTGACAGGGCCGCGACTAGCAACCTAAGCATGGAGTCCTCAGAGATCGCGGCAGTGGCGGCCGACACCAGCGACCCGAGAGCGGGGCTGCGAGCCGTGGCGACGTTGCGTGTGCTGGCGGACACCTTGGAGCTTCAGCAGGTCGAGGCCGCGCTGCGGGCGGGTATGACGTGGCAGGACATCGCCGACGCGCTCGGGGTCACCCGGCAGGCCGTCCACAAGAAGCACTCCAGACGAGTCGACCCCACGATCCCGATCCACAGGAGGAACGCATGAGCAAGCTCGCTCGCGTCGCTCAGACCACTCAGGCCCTCTCCCTCGCCGCTATGGAGGAAGCCTCCCGAGCCGGGCTCCGCATAGCCGACCTCGAGCATCTGTTCCTGGCCCTGGTCATCAACGATCAACCCGCCGGAGAAGCCCTGCGCGGCATGGGGGTCGACCTGGACGACGCCCGCCGCGCGGTGGAGGAGCAGCATGCGGCACAGCTGGCGTCCCTCGGTATCCGAGCGTCGTTCCCCGACACCGGACGGATCGTGTTCCATGAGACGGCCGGGTAGGAGTGGAGCAAGCGCGCGATGGACCTCATCACTCGCTCGAGCGGAAGGAAGAAGGAGGGTGACGCCGCCGCCGTGCTCCGAGACCTCGTGTCCGAGCCGAGCGGACTGATCGCCGACATCCTCGGGCGCTTGGGGACGTCACCCGGGGCCGTGCTCGAGCAGCTCGACCGGTTCGACGCGCCTCTCGAACGGACCGCTACGAGGATGAAGGGGCGGGTATCGGCGTCGACGGAGACGTTCGTTCCAGCACCGATCGAGGAGGTGTGGGAGTTCCTCGCCGACCCGGCACGCGTCCCCGACTGGGAGATGATCGTCGGATCGATCGATCGTGCGGACCAGGACGTCGCGCCCGGCGCGGTCTGGCACGGCCGCGCACGCGGACGTCTTCCTGACGGGAAGCCGATGAAGATGAAGCCCCGGTTCCGCCGCCGCAGGATGGAACTCGTGATCGCGCACCGACCGGACCGGATCGCGTGGAGCTTCGCGTATCCCGATGTTCCGCACAGCAGTTCGGTTCTGACCGACTTCACCGTGGTGAGCACGACTGGCGGCACCCGAGTCCGGATCGTCAGATCGTGGTCTGTACAAACGGGCTGGCGGAGGCTCGTCGTGTTCCCGATGCGTCCCCTTCAGAGATTCTTCGCGTGGATCACCGTGTTCCAGACGGGCAGCGCGATCAGCCGGACATTCCGCTGACGCGTCAAGCGAGACGCCATGGGCGGACGCGGAGGCGTGTTCGCGCCTGACTCCGATGAGAGCCTGACGTCGAGCTTCGCGGTTCTGTGTGCGGGTGTGCGGTTCCGGGACTACCAGGACGGGTGCGGGCGAGCCCTCACCGAGGGGCTGATCGACCTCGGCCTGATCCGCTGCTCCGTCGACGAGGCCATGGCCCCGTCCGCGTCGTACCACCGCCGGTGGAGCATCTCCCGCGCCGGGCACATGCTCGGGATGGACGTGCACGACTGCAACCACGCTCCGCACGAGACTTACCTCGGCGGAGTGCTCGCAGCCGGGCACACGCTCACCGTCGAGCTGGGATTTCCGCTACCTTGACTCCCGTCCGCCGGCTCGCGACCGAGACGAAGGGCGGTACTGGCTCGCGAACAGCGCTCCGAGAGACACCCCAGAAGATCGAACCCAGCTAGCGAAGCCCGCGGGCCTCAGAAATCATGTCTGCGTGAAAACTCAAGCCAAGCTTGCGGAGCTCCTGAACGTAGAGCGGCCACGGCGGAACATTGCTCATATAAGGCTCGTCGTCTCGACCGTCCCAGAGGCCACCGCTGCGCAGCGTTGACAGCCCACCACCCCTCAGCGTCGATAAACCGCCACCGCGCAACGTGGAGAGGCCCCCTCCTCGAAGCGTCGACAGGCCGCCTCCCCGCAGAGTAGATAGTCCCCCTCCTCGCAACGTGGACAAGCCGCCGCCTCGAAGCGTCGACGCGCCCCCGCCATGGAGCGTGGAAGCACCGTCACCGCGAGACTCTGACATGCCACCGCCGGTGCCCGTGTAGAGCCCACCGCCCGAGCCGGAGTATAGATTACGAGGCCAACTCATGAGCTGAGCATAGGACAGCGGCCAACAACAGGAGAGAGGTCGATCGAACGTGAAGGAGTTACCCAGATCTGAAACATCGCTACCGCGATCGCCTGTCCACCGGATACCTTCGATTTCATGACAACACTCCGCCAGTACTCGCATCTCAACTTCGTCGTGCTACAACTTGCGGCCAACCATGACGCCGCAGTAACACCGGGCGAAGTCCTCACCGCAGCTGCGGAACGGCGGCTCTTCGACCTCATTTACGCGACGGCCGATCGCGCGGGCGTGGATTCGTCTCACATTGGCCAATTAGTCGAGGGGGAGGATATCACCGACGCCCTCGCTTCCTGGGCCAATGTGGCCGATCTCACAAGGCACTACTCGGACCAACTGACCCCGAGCAGTTCACACGGATGGCTTGTTCTGGCATTCGGAATCAACGAAACCTTTGCTCGACATGGTGACACTGACGCCACCTGGGGATAGAAACCACCAAGCGCAATTCATCACTTCATTCTCGAACAACAGTGACTATGTCCGGTAGTCGAGACAATCACGGATTCCAGTATTGCCAAAGAAACAAAAATGTTTGAGCCGCCAGTAGGGCGCCATGAAGGGATTCCGGTGTTCGACAACGCATGGCGGGAGCAGCTGCTCGAGCAGCTGAGCCCGTTGAGCTCAATCTCCGCCCAGGGAGATCGCGGGCTAGCTATGCTCTCTAGGGGAATTCAACTAGCGCACACTTCGGAGATTTCAGAAGAACCCATAAGTACAACTGGAAACTTGATCAGCTACTGCGTTCGAGATGCGATGGATTCCATCTTCCCAAAACTCGACGATCCGAGGATAAAAGACGCAGCCCAGCAATTGGTGAAGCGTTGGCGTCAAAGCATTGATGTGGTCGACTCCGACCTCAGAACGGCTCTTCAGAAAGAACTAAATTCCCTAGAGAAAGCAGTCGCCGCCGCGAACAAGGGCTTCTTGAGTAGGGTGGCAGGCTTTATCGGGGTTCTGAACCCGGGTTTGCCAGCAGACCTGAGTATCCCGGCGATGAATGAAATGCGCGAATTGAACAAGGCCGCTAATGCCGGCGTGCATGGGAGTACTACTTACGACGACGCGCTTGCACTCCTCAATCGAGTGCTTGAGCGGCTTGTCGAACTTGTTGCACCGCTAGCAGTAACTTCGAGGCAATATCGGGAGTTGGTCAGATCAAAAGATTTCGAATCAATATCCGTCCTACTATCTTCGAACCCCGATCCGCGCATCCGTGTCTACCTCTTCGACAACGTCCGCGATCCTCTTCTCGCTCGAACAATCCATATTGAGGAGCTCCTGCCCGGGCGTTCGGCCTGGCTGGCATACAGCTATGTCCGCCACCTGGCCATCAATAACTCCGACGAATTCAAGGCTTTAATTGATCGCATTGATGCAGACCGGAAGCTGACTGCGGAAGTAGCTGCCGAGCTACTTGATTGTGCTTCGATTGCTGGCGCAGCGGTAGCCTTCGAGGTCGATCGCTTGAGCCGAAAAGCCGGTCGAGAAATGCATACCGCGTATGTCGCACGGTGGTTGCAAACCCAGATGAATGGTTCACCGAAATGGATCTGGTGGAGAGTTCTGACTCGACTCGTTACCAACCTCGATGTTTTAGCGAGGCAATATCATTCCGTTCACGGGATGAATTTGGTACTGGAATCCGCGCTCTCGCAACTTCCAACCGCTGCTCCTCCCGATCGGTCAAAATTCTCGTCGGCAATTATAAATGCTCTTACCCAGCTTGACAGGCAAACTCCCCACGCCATAGAACAACATTTCCGTTACAAGTTTACGAGAGCGCAAACTCTCGCTCACGTACTAATCGAAACCTCATTGGATGTCGTTGCAACAGAACAGGCGTTGGGCGAAACTGTCGACCTCACGATGCTTGGCAAGCGCAGCCATGAAGCGCTCGTCGCAGCTGCTTTGGCCAAGGCCATCGAGACATCGGATCCGGGGCGACGTGCCCTACTCGCTCGCCGGGGATTCGATCTCGTCATAGATCGCATGAGCAATTCCGAGTGGCCAGAAGTGCCAGATTATAACCTGCTAGCCGCAACTCTTCCCTTGCTTGGCGATAAAGCCGTATCATCAATTCGAGCCATACTTGGAGAGGCCCCCTCGCCAGATGTAGTGTCTGCTGATCTAGATCCGGCCGTTAGCTATCGCGCGGATTGGTTCAGAGAGGCCCAGTGGACCGCGTACCTACCCGAAGATGCAAGGCCCGAGATGTGGAGACGCGTCCTACAGCAGGCGGCCACTCAAGACGTCAATTTCGGACCCCAGCCCGCCTACGATCCTTCTGTTGCGCCGCGCGCACATAGCTCTCCGCTGCAGGATATTGACTTCGATGACATGACAGTCGTCGATCTGACGGAAGTACTCAACAGCTCATCTGCCCTTGGTGATCCCGGTGATCCAAACCTTCTGTCGCGTCGGTATCAGCAGATAGAAGCGCACGTGAAATTTCATCGAGAGGAGTGGCTGACACATTTTCGGGCGGTCGCCCGAATACAAGATCTGGGGTCGCGGCTCCAAGTGCTCCGTGCCCTCAAAAGTGACCCCGGCGAAGCGCCGATGCCATCCTGGGGCGAACTGAAGTCGCTCTGGATGAACCTCGTCGCCGAGGTAAACGATTTCGCATTGAACGGAAGCGAGTCGGCGAGGCCGGTAGCGAGCCAACTCGCCGAGACGGTGCTCGAACACCTCCGCCATCGCGTCGCCGAACAACCTCCTCAAGCTGAAGACATTGACTGGTGGACCGAAGAAGTACTGCCTGCAAGCATCCTAATGGTCACTTGGTTTGGCTCTCAAGAACACGATTACGGCATGCCGGCCCTATTCTCCGTTCGTGGCGAAGTAGTGCACCTTCTTGTAGCACTGAGTTCGCCTATTGACGGTAATATCACGCGAGATGTGGCCCTGAGTCACGCTCTCGACCGACTTGCGAGCATCGCGCTCAGTGACCTGCTTTTCACCCGCAGCATCGGCCACTGGGCTCGATGGCTCTTACACCGGGATGCGCAGTGGTGGGAACGGTACTCCGGCCAGTTCGTCGGCCCGAACAGCTCCCAAGAATCTCGGTCGATGTTACTCACCGCAAACTGGGACTCTGGCAACTTTGCATTCGCTCTCCTCGCGAGCGACCTGGCGCATCTAAACTCTTACGCGAGCGAGTCAACCGACGGTGCAGCCTTTCCTGCACTAACCGCTGTCCTCTTCAACATCTTACCGATCACGGCAATCGAGGAGAGTACTTGGTCGGCAATCTTCCGTGATGAGAGCTCTTGCGAAAGTGCACTACGGTTCTTGTTTCCCGAGCACACTATCGATGATGACCCGGCCGGGTCGCGGCGGATCGAGATGTTGCGGTGGGTGGCGGTACACGCTGGCGGTGGTACGAACCTCTGGCGAGCAAGTGACGTACTCGCGGGCTCTCCTGACCTAAGTGACGTCGATCTTTTTTCGTTCACGGCGGGGCTTGCAAAGATCCACAGGGGTGCACCACTTTCGATGGGGGTCATGTCGGAGCGCCTTGTTCGTTCGCTGAATCTCCCTGATGCCGTTACGACTCTCGAAGCTATATGCGCGGGGAATCTTGGCGCCGATCGCCCGATGGTGCAGTACGACATTCAAGCGGTGAACTTATGGTTCCAGGAATCCGGCGACACTCTTCGTCCCGATTTACGTACTCGGGTACATCACGCACTTTTCGAGATCGGCTTCTTCAGCGAAGAGAATGGGCGGCCCTTCTAAGTGCGCTGGCGAACCAACCGAGGTCGGCGGGCCGCAGCATCGGCCCTTGCTTCTTCGTTGCCGAAGTGGATAGCGTCGATCGGGAGGGCTGCGAGTTGGCTGCGGGTAGTGGGTAGACGTGCATAGCTGGCTTCTCCACAGCGTCCAGTACGCCGTCAACTTCGCTGAACAGCACATCTGGATCCACCACGTCGCCGACCTCGCCGTCCGACATTCCAGCCTCGCTGAGCTGGCGTTGCAGCTTGCCGTGTCCGTTGACGCCGTCCGGGCACACGGTGTTCACCTACAGCCTCAAACGCGCCACCGACGCACCGAGCGCCCCATCGTCATAGACTCCGACAAACTCTGCTCCGCCGTACACCTGCGCGACATCAGACACACCGTCGCCCAGGCATGGATCATCCTGGTTCCGAGCTCACCGGTGGGGCGTTGCGGATGTGTTCCGTGCAACATCCAAACTAACAATGAGGCGCTTGGAAGCGAGCGCCCAGGATTCCGCGTGAGAAGGTCTTGTCATGGCGCAGAAGGACACTCGAGAAACCGATTCCCAAGCTCGGCTCGGCCTGAAAATCTTGCAGCGCCAGTTTCGGCGATACGAGCAGGTGGCCGCTCGAACGGATGAACTTGATGTTGCGAATGGCTCCTCATTGTCCGGCGACCGGAATGCGGCGAGCTACAACCCCGTCCCGGACCTGATCCGCAACAATCTTGGTGTCGCCCTGGATCATCTTCATGCCTTACTAGTCAGCGTGGAGGAAAGCGGCGGAAAGATCCTCGCCATGTCCTCGTTCACGCTGATTCGAACGGCGTACGAAGCGACTGCGACGGGGCTATGGATTCTCCACCCCGCATCAAGGGACGAACGACTGCTACGATCGATGCAACTCACGTATGAAAACCGTCGGCTAGTGCGGTCCATGAAAACAGGCACAACTAAACCAGGCGAAGCCGTCGCCGATCCGGGGTTTGACCGAACGCTCAATCGCCTTCGCGAGCAGATCGCGACGCGTCCCGGCCTCGCGGCGCGGGATCCCAAAACCCTAACGTCGCTGGCTCCCGTGACCGCACGCCTTGAGTACGCGGCAGAATCGGTTCCTGACCTCCCCCTTCCGCCGCTCACCCTATGGCAAATGGCAAGCGGTATTGCTCACGGTAATCAAAGCATGATGATCGCCTTGCTAGAGCGAGAAAAGGTGGGTGATTCGGACCAAACGTCGAGCGATTACAATGTGACCTCCAGTGTTGTCTCAATTGCACTCTTCTACACCGCCGCACTCGACATGATCGATGTATTAATCGAACTTTACGACTCCCGAAACATCCCGATCTAAGAAGAACAAGATCAGGGCCTACAGGCGGTTGCGAGAATTCCGGCGGAGTCGTTACGAGCGAATTGGCCATGGCTGCGGCTGATTGAGCTGGGCCAACGGCTGACGAGCTTGTCGAACTTCGCCGTGCCCGTTGAGCTGTCGCCGATCTTGAAGCTCCCGACGTAGGTTTCATTTTAGCCGTTGCCGACACGCTCAGCGGGCCGCCTTCAAGTAGGCGGGACGCCCGTCACGAACACCAGACGCGGCCGGAATTGAACAGCCCGACGCGTGGTTGGTGATAGCGCAGTAGGTCTTCCCGGCTTTACTGATAACCGTTATTCTGTCAGGTTGCGTATGTGTGCTCCTCGCCGGGATGGTCTTCTTGCGGCCGGGAAGATCTCCCCAGAAGCGTTGATCGCGGCCACTGACCTTGTCCATGCCGCCGCACCCGAACCCGCTAACGAGCGTCCCGAGCCCCATGCCGGCGAGAGTTCGGTGCACATTCGGGTCCAGGCGACGAGCGTCAACCCGATCGACGTCATTTTGCGCGCCGACTGCCTGCAGCCCTACCTGCCTCTCGACCTTCCCGCCATTCCGGGTAGGGATGCGGTGGGTGTCGTCGATGAGGTCGGCCGGGGCGTCAGAGGCGTGATGGTCGTCGAAGTGGTGTTCGGTCTGGGCGGGGTCAGCGACACGACCGCCGCGTTCACTGTGCTGACTGCGCAGTACTCCTGCGCCCCGCGCACCTGATCGTTCGAATCGTCATCCGGAGTTAGGACATTCCCGTGCTTCCAGGCGAATATGTGCCATTCGGCTGAAGCCGAAAGAGCGTTCCGGATGCCTCGTTGTACAAGACGGGCGGGCGCTCGAAATCTAGAACGGGGGTGCCTGGGTGCACATCGACGGAGCCTTCGGCCTCTGGGCCCGCGCCTCGAGGCGTCGCCACCTCACCGTCGGCGTGGAGCGCGCCGACTTGTGGACCGTCGACGGGCACAAGTGGCTCAACACGCCCTACGACAGCGCCATCGTCGTCGTCCGGGATGCGGAAGCTCTCACCGCGACCCTCAGCTCCGACGCGGTCTACCTCACCTCCATCCCTCGCCCGACGCCCAGCGCAACCGCATCCTCGAGTTCTCCCGGTGGGCCCGCGGAGTCCCGGTGTGAGCCGCTCTGCGCACTCTCGGCCGGGCCGGAGTCGCCGACCTCATCGAGCGCACCATGGACCTGCATCCGCCGCCGCGGAGGGGCTGCGCGATGCCGGCCACGAGGTCCTCGACCGGGTGGTGCTGAACCAGGTACTCGTCGCCACCGAGGATCCCGAGCGCACCGGCGCATCGTCGCCGCGGCGCAGGCCTCGGGAGACACCTGGTTCGGCCAGACCACGTGGAAGGGGAGGGCCGCGTTCCGCATCTCCGTCTCGTCATGGCGGACCACGACCGAGGACATCGAGGCGCTGGTGGACCTGATCCGAAGGCTCCGCTGGTCTACCTAGCCACTGAGGCGTAGCCGCTAAATGCCGCCAAGGGAGTTTCTCCTCAACCGATACGGAACGGGATGCGTCCGGCTGTGCGAACGAGCTTGCCATCCGGGTCAAGCGCGAGACGGCGCGCGCTGCAGACGCGACGGGGGGCGCGCGAACGCGACAGGATCTTGTGCTCGGTGATCCATCTTCATACGGTTGATCGAGTATGCGCTCGACGCAGAACATCGTGTTTGCGGCGATGCGTTGCGCGGTGTGTTTTTGCCGCTTCGGTCCGCTCGCCTGATGCCGCCGCATGAGTCGGGAGCAATCGGCCCGGGCTTTCCTCGAGGAGCGCGCTTGGGCTAAATGCGGATTTGTAGGAGGCGAGCGAATGTGCCGCTAGTGCTCGTCGTGAAAGCGGGTCGTGAAGCCGCTCGGCCCGTGCGCGACCCTATCCGTGCGAGCGGCTCGACTTTAGGCTTTAAATTGCGACCGAGCGTGGGCTTCGTCGGACTTCGGACTCAGCTCGATGCCATAGCCAAGGGCTAGTTGCGAAGCTTAGTGCCAGCCCCTCGGCTTAAGACAGTAGGAGAGGATGACGAAGACATTATGGCCACTAACGTGCAGCAACACGTCGACGCATTACTTGACAAAGTGGAGGCCGAGCAGCCCGGCATTGCTCACAGCATCACACTCGCGCCGGTCAATGCTCTTCTTCTCCCCGTTCAGGGCACGGAGTTGTTGTGTCGGGGAGTCGAGGGTCCTCTTCGAGGCCACATTTACCGCAATTGCCTGGTCTGGGAGCAGGAGATCTTCGACTACGTTGTCATCGTGTCACCGGTCGTCGATAGGTCTCTCGTGGGGTCGCGCAAAACCCGCTTCTTCGCGGACCTGCGCGACGGAAGAATCGGAATCTATCCGCCATTCTTCGTGGACTAATGATGCAGGCGCTCTCGATTGCGATTTCGACGTTTGAAAATGGCGTCCTGCCTCCGACTTGGGTCGACGTCGTGTGGTCGATCAGTCCGCCTACGCGGGTCGAGTCACAGCGGTGGACGGCGCCCGTTCGACGGAGGCAAGGCGCGGGAACCCGCTCGTTCACGAGTTCCCGCGCTCCTAGACTCCGCTGGGTCTATCCGAAGGTGAAGCTCGGTCCGCCGGAGTAGCACTCCTCGCCATCGACAAGGATCGCCATGGCGACCGGGCTAAATGCCGGGACGATCGCGAACCCCGGTCCAATCGCCACGGTCGAGTCATGAGTGCTCCATACCCCGGGCCCCGCACCCTGCGCGTAGTTCTTCTCGCCAGAGGTGATAAAGCCGGCGGCTTGGACTCTCCACTGGTGGCCCTGCACGGGGAGGCGGACTGAGTAACCGGTCGTGAAATTGACCGTGTCAAGATTGCCCTTGCTGCCGTTCAACCAGGCGTGACCGCAGTTTCCCACTGCTGAGTCGAACGTAGAAGCGCTGGACGACTCAGCGACCAGCGCCTGCGCCTCAGCCGTGACGGGCTCGGATCGCGTCCCTGCCTCGTCGGTGACGATCCGGAAGCCGTTTGCCTCGGCGACGTCCGGATCGAAGCTGCCGCCCGTCATCGGCACCTCTACGCGGAGCGTCTGAGGTGGTTCTGGCGCCTGAGGTTCGGCGGCTGCCGCAACCGCAGACTGCGACGTCAGCACGGTCATCACTACTGCTACAGCCGCACCTGAGATGGAGAGGGCGCGACGCGCCGTTCTTTTCTTCACGTAATTCTCCTTTATTCCTTTGAATTGGAAGTAGACGTCGTTTGCGTCTTCGAAGGACGGTGCCAATCCCTAGCCAAAGTGTCAACACGTGAGGCCGCGGTGGCGGGATTGGTGGCGCGATCTGTATTGAGGAGGTTTTCTCTGCATTCGGATAGCTGAAGGCTGGTCGTGGAGCGGCTGTGCCGCAGGCACTGATCATCCGTAGTCGACACGTGGAAATCAGAGTAGAACTCGACTGCTCCCGAAGCGCGGGTACGCCACTACGACGTTGCAAGAACCCACATGAGTATGTGTCACGTTTTTACTCAAGAGATGAAAGACTGCTCGGTGTGAACAGCCAAGCTATCCGAAAGAAATCAGTTGTACCGCGTCAGGACCGTAGCCGCCGCACTCGGGAGGCGATCGTCGCGTCGGCGCGGGAGGTCGTCATAGAGAAAGGCCGCGATCGCGCAACGACTACAGAGGTGGCAATGCGGGCCGAGGTGGGCATCGGCACGCTCTATCGGTATTTCGTCGATTTCGCGGATCTCATGGAGGTCATCCTTGCTGAGACTCCGGTCTATGCGAATCACCAGGCTGTGTTGAGCGCCGCGCGGGCCATTGCATCATCGGAAGATTCTGAAGACGCGGAGGAGATCGCCGTCCAAAGCCTACGTAACCTCATTGCGAGCCTGAGAGCATACCCGCACGATGAAGATGCTCTGCGCCTTTACTCCTAATTGCTCGCGATCCATGCCGCTGAATTCTGGCTATCATTTGTGCAGGGTCTGTTCCGCTACCGGCCGCAATGTCGGCGGGTAAGCCCTACGACTGCGGAATGGTTGTGGGGGAATCCCCGAACTCCACGAGCTTCGCGAACAGGTCCTCGATCAGCCAGCGGGTGTCGAACGCCTCGCAGACCCGGATCGTGTGCGGCCCTGCGTCGGGCAGGAGCTCGCCGTCCGCGGAGAACCGTGGCGCGCGGCGCTCCCGCCAGCGCCCGCCGGCGGGGTTCATCACGGCGCCGATGGCCGGGCTGTCACCCAGCGACCGGAAGTCGAGCGGACCGTACGGGATGGTGTCGTTGAACGCGATCAGCTGGTCCACCAGGTAGTCGCCGAGGGGGCTGGTTCCGCGCAGGCGCGTCCGCAGCTCGGCGTGGCCGACTCCGACTCCGGAGTAGACGGGCATCGGGATCTGCCAGAGGGCGATGCCCGACTCGAGGACGCGGTTCGCGGCGCCGACGTCGTTGATCAGGTTGAACTCGGGGCTGTAGGCGGGGATCTCGTCGTAGGGCGGGCCGCCGACCCAGACGACCACGACGTCGCGCGAGGCGATCGACGGCTCGAGCAGCAGGGCGGCGGCGACGTCGGTCAGCGGCCCGAGCACGGCGATCCACAGCCGGCCGTCGTCGCGCAGAGCCTCCGCGACGATCAGGCGGGCGCCGTCCGACGCCTCGGCGGGCAGGGCCGACTCGGCGCCGTCGACGACGGTCACCGTCGATCCCGCCAACTCCACGATGCGGTCGATCTCGGCGCGCGACTCCGGCATGCTCCCCGGCCGGCCGAAGTGCGCCGCCACCAGACCGCGGACGTCGAGGGTGTCGGTCAGCAGCGCCTGGACGATCGCGAACTGGTCGTCGGCCTCGTTCGCGGCGTCGGTGCTGACGATCAGGCGGTGCGGGGGAGGCGGGGTCATGCGGACTCGCGCTGCACGAGGGTCGTCGCGAGGATCGGCTGCCGGTCGACCGGGCGGCCCTGCACGACGGCGACGACGGTCTCGGCGGCGACGCGGCCCATGTCCTCCAGGGGCTGCCGGATGGTCGTGAGGGTCGGATCCGAGGTGGTCGCGATGACGACGTCGTCGAAGCCGATGACGGACACGTCGGCGGGGACGCGGCGCCCGGACGCCTGCAGCACGCGGATCGCGCCGTTGGCCATCAGGTCGGAGGAGGCGAAGACGCCGTCGAGGTCGGGGTGGCGCTGCAGGAGGCGGGCCATCGCGGCGGAACCGCTCTCGAGGGTGAAGGCGCCGTGCACGATCGGGCTGGAGTCGAGGCCGAGCTCGGTCAGCTCGTCGCGCCAGCCGCGGATGCGGTCGCGGGCGGGCTCCATGTCGTGCGGGCCGGCGATGATGCCCAGGCGCCGGCGGCCGGAGTCGGCGAGCGCGCGGGCGGCGAGGCGGCCGCCTCCGTAGTTGTCGGAGTCGATGACGATCGCGTCCTCGGGCAGGGCGACGCGCGGGCGGCCGACCCACGCGATCGGCACGGGGGAGTCGGCCAGCGCCTGCGCGAGGTGGGTGATCTCGTGCTGGAGGATCACGATCGCGCCGTCGACGGCCCGCGAGCGGAGGAAGCGGGGGATGCGGTCGCTGTCGTCGTGGTCGGCGGGCAGCAGCACGGGCTGCACCTCGCCGGCGTAGAGGCCCTTCGCGGCGCCCTTCAGCACCGAGGTGAAGAACGTCCCGGTGAGGCTGTCGAGCTCGTTGAAGGCGACGATCAGGGCGATGGCCCCGGCCCGCCCGCCGCGGAGCATCCGGGCGGCGCTGTTCGCCTCGTAGCCGAGGGACTTCGCGGCGCGCTCGACCGCGGCGGTCATCCGGACGTCGACATTGGTGCCGCCTGCGAGCACCCGGGCGGCGGTGGCGCGCGAGACGCCCGCGGCCTGGGCGACGTCCACCAGCGTGGGTCGAGTCATGCTGCTTCCTTCTGCGAGGGGAGGTTCCGGCTTCCGTGCCTCCCCGCGGAGCACGGTGGGGAGAGCGTCGGAGTGAAGACTCGCACGGGGCGGCGGGCGGCCGTCCGGAACTGCTCGATTTGCGAAACTTCCCTTTGATACTAGGCGGAGATCGTTATCTCGCGGAGACCGGTTCTCGCTTGCATCGTGCTCGCGGGCGGGTTAGGTTGGCCGCCAAGAGATCGTTCTCTGAGGCCCGCCCTCACCGAAACCCTGCGAATCCCCAACGAAGAGGAATTGTCGTGAAAAGAAGCCTGACGGCCGTAGCCGCCGCAGCAGCAGTAGTCGCGCTCACCCTGACCGGGTGCTCGTCCGGAGGGGGAGGAGGCGCCTCGGACGACCCGAACGCCGAAGCCACCTTCTGGTCCTTCACCGGCATCAACGCCAAGGACAGCGTCGACGAGTACCTCGCGAAGATGCCCGACGCGAAGATCAAGCTCTCCGAGGTCGGCAGCACGACCGAGACCGCCACCGCCCTCACCGCGGCCCTCGCCGGCGGCAAGGTGCCCGACCTGGTCATGATCCAGAACGACGACCTGCCCCAGTTCGTCGCCAACAGCTCGAACTTCCTCGACCTGCGCACCCTCGGCGGCGACGACGTCGCCTCCACCTACCTCCCGTGGGCCGCCTCCGCCGCGACCGCCGACGACGGCTCCGTCGTGGGTGTCCCGACCGACGTCGGCGGACTGGGCTTCGCCTACCGCGCCGACCTCTTCGAGCAGGCCGGCCTGCCGACCGAGCCCGACCAGGTCGCCGAGCTCTGGAAGGACTGGCCGTCCTTCATCGAGACCGGCAAGAAGTACACCGAGGCGACCGGCAAGCCGTTCGTCGACAACATCGAGACCAGCGTCTTCTTCTCGACCGTCAACCAGGTCTCGGAGAAGTACTACTCGCCCGACGGCGAGCTGGTCTACGACACCAACCCGCAGGTGAAGGACGCGTTCCAGGTCGCCGTGGACACCAAGGACGCCGGCATCAGCGCCGGCATCGCCGCCTGGTCCTCGGGCTGGGCTCCGGGCCGCGCGAACGGCGCCTTCGCCGTGACGATCGCCCCCTCGTGGATCCTCGCCGGCATCAAGACCGACGCCCCCGACACCGCCGGCAACTGGCGCGTCACCAGCGTCCCCGGCATCGGCGGCAACTGGGGCGGCAGCGTCATCGCCATCCCCGCCCGCGCCGAGCACCCCGAGGCCGCCTGGCAGTACATCAAGACGATGATGTCGGCCGAGGGCCAGACCGACCACTTCAAGGCCTCGGGCACGCTGCCCGCCGCCACCGAGGCGGTCGCCAGCGAAGAGGTCCAGTCGTACACCGATCCGTTCTTCGGCGACTCGAAGATCGGCGAGGTCATGGCCACCTCCGTCGAGCAGTTCCCGTCGTTCTACAACGGACCGGACACCACCCCGATCAACGGGGCGCTCCTCAACACCCTCGTCGAGCTGGAGGCCGGCAACGTGACCTCCGACAAGGCGTGGTCGACCGCACTCGACACGGCCAAGCAGGCCATCGGCGGCTGATCGCCCCACCCACCCGAGCGGCCCGGCGCCTCGCGCGCCGGGCCCCTCCCCCCTTTCTCGACGGAGGTACTCCCGTGTCAACGGTGACAGCAGCACCACCCCGCAAGCAGCGCAAGCAGCCCAGCGCGCCGGTCCAGAAGGCCGCGCGGATCCGCAACTCCCTCTCGGAGCGGATCGCCCCCTACGCGTACGTCGCGCCCTTCTTCATCATCTTCATCGTCTTCGGGCTCTTCCCGCTCCTGTTCACGTTCTACGTCTCGCTCTTCGACTGGAACCCGATCGGCGAGCAGACTTTCGTCGGCATCGCGAACTTCCAGCAGCTCTTCGCCGACTCCCGGTTCTGGAACGCGCTGGTCAACACCTTCGGCATCTTCATCATCTCGACGGTGCCCCAGCTGCTGTTCGCCCTCTTCCTCGCGCACCTGCTGAACCACGCCCGCCTCCGCTGGGCGAACTTCTTCCGCATGGCGCTGCTGGTGCCGTACATCACCTCCGTCGCGGCGACCGCGATCGTGTTCGCGCAGATCTTCGACAAGAACTTCGGCCTGATCAACTGGTTCCTCGGCATCTTCGGACTGCCGTCGATCAACTTCCTCGCCACGAACTACGGCTCCTGGATCGTCATCTCGACGATGGTCTTCTGGCGCTGGTTCGGCTACAACACGCTCCTCTACCTGGCGGGCCTGCAGTCGCTGCCCCGCGAGATGTTCGAGGCGGCCTCCGTCGACGGCGCGTCCAGCTGGCAGCAGTTCCGCCACCTGACGATCCCGGCGCTGCGCCCGATCATCGTCTTCACCGTGATCATGTCGACCATCGGCGGTCTGCAGATCTTCACGGAGGCGCTCCTGGTGGCTCCCGAATCGGGCCTCACCTGCGGCGCCGGCCGGCAGTGCCAGACGCTGGCGCTCTTCCTCTACGAGCAGGGCTTCGGCCAGTTCAAGTTCGGCTACGGATCCGCCATCGGCGTCGTGCTGTTCGTGATCGTGGTCCTCGTCTCCCTCCTCAACTTCTACCTCTCCACCCGCACCCGGAAGGAGGCCGTCTGATGTCGGATGTGATCGACCAGGCCGTCCCGCAGACGCTGGCCCCCACGGTCCAGAAGGCACAGCTGCCGAAGCGGCGCGGGAAGGGCGGCGGAGTCGGCTGGCCGACCTACGTCTTCCTCGTGATCGCGGTGCTCGTCTCGATCTTCCCGCTCTACTACATGTTCGTCGTCGCGTCGGTCGGAGCGACCGCCGTCACGTCGATCCCGCCGCGCCTGTACCCGGGCACGAACTTCATGGCGATCGCCGAGAAGGTGTTCGACACCGTCCCGTTCATCGCCTCGATGCTGAACAGCCTCATCGTGTCGCTGAGCATCGCCGTCATCTCGGCGATCCTCTGCGCGATGGCCGGCTTCGCCTTCGCGAAGCTGCAGTTCCCGGGCCGCAACGTGCTGTTCCTGATCGTGCTGCTGACGATGACGGTGCCGGCGCAGCTGAGCATCATCCCGCAGTACCTGATCGTCTCGGCGCTCGACTGGGTCGACACCCTCCAGGCGATCATCGTGCCGGGCCTGGCCAGCGCCTTCGGCATCTTCTGGATGCGGCAGCACATGTCCACGACGGTCAGCGACGAGCTGATCCAGGCGGCCCGCATCGACGGCGCCAACTCGTGGCAGCTGTTCTGGCGCATCGCCTTCCCGGTGGTCCGCCCCGCGGCGTTCGTCCTCGGACTGATCACTTTCACCGCGGTCTGGAACGACTTCATGTGGCCGTTCATCGTCCTCAAGTCGCCGGAGCTGTTCACGGTGCAGATCGCGCTGAAGCAGCTGCAGGCCAACCGCTCGATCGACGTCGCCCTGGCGATGGGCGGATCGTTCATGGCCACCCTCCCGCTGCTGATCGCGTTCTTCTTCGTCGGCCGCCGGATGGTGTCCGGGATCATGGACGGGGCGTTCAAGGGCTGATGCACGACGCTTCCCCAGCACTGCCCGGGACGGACGCCGTGCGTCCTCCCGGGCGGGACTGGCGGGACCGCGCTCTGCCTCCGGCCGAGCGCGCCCGCCTCCTGACCCAGGAACTCACCCTCGAGGAGAAGGCGGCGCAGCTCGGCTCCGTCTGGCTCACCGACTCCGCCGACGACTTCGCCCCGAAGCTCGACGACGGGCCCGCCACGGGCGACGACCTCTTCACCGGCGGCCTCGGCCAGCTGACCCGCGTGTTCGGCACCGAGCCGGTCACCGTCCCGGAGGGCGTCCGCCGGCTCCGCGAGCTGCAGGAGCGCGTGGTCGCCGGCAGCCGCCTCGGCATCCCGGCCATCGCGCACGAGGAGTGCCTCACCGGCCTGGCCGCGTACGGCGCGACCGCGTTCCCCACTCCGCTCGCCTGGGCGGCCACCTTCCACGAGGAGCTCGTGGGCGAGATGGCGGAGGCGATCGGCTCGGACATGCGCGCCCTCGGCATCCACCAGGGCCTCGCCCCGGTCGTCGACGTCGTCAAGGACTACCGCTGGGGCCGCGTCGAGGAGACCCTCGGCGAGGACCCGTACCTGGTCTCGCAGCTCGGCGCCGCCTACGTCGCGGGGCTGGAGGGGACCGGCGTCGTCGCGACGCTGAAGCACTTCGCCGGGTACGCCGCCTCCCGCGGCGCCCGCAACCACGGACCCGTGAGCATGGGGCCGCGCGAGCTCGCCGACACGGTGCTGCCTCCGTTCGAGGCAGCTCTGCGGCACGGCGGCGCCCGCAGCGTGATGACCTCGTACACCGACATCGACGGCGTGCCCAGCAGCGCCAGCCGGCACCTGCTGACGACGCTGCTCCGCGACCGCTGGGGCTTCGAGGGCACGGTCGTCGCCGACTACTGGGCGGTGCCGTTCCTCCAGGCCATGCACCACGTCGCGGTCGACGCGGCCGACGCGGGGCGCCTGGCGCTGCACGCCGGGGTCGACGTCGAGCTGCCGCAGACGGCGGCGTACGGCGAGCTGCCGCGCCTGATCCGCGAGGGCGTCGTCGACGAGGCCGACCTCGACCGCTCCGTGGCCAGGCACCTCCGCCACAAGTTCGAGGCGGGCCTGCTCGACGGCGGCCCGCTGGTGCCCGAGGGAGCCGAGGACGTCGACCTCGACAGCGCCCGCAACCGCGCGATCTCGTCGCGGATCGCGGAGGAGTCGGTCGTGCTGCTGCGCGACGAGGACGTCGCGGGGCTGCTGTCCTCCGGCTCGCTCGCCGTCGTGGGACCGGCCGCGGACCAGTTCCGCAGCCTGGTCGGCTGCTACGCGTTCCCCAACCACGTGCTCTCCAAGCACCCCGGGCACGACCTCGGCCTGTCGATCCCGACGGTGCTGACGGCGCTGCAGGAGGAGTTCGGAGCGTCGCGCGTGCGCTTCGCAGAGGGCGGCTCGATCACCTCCGCGTCGACCGACGGCGTGCAGGAGGCGGTGGACCTCGTCCGCGGCTCCGATGCGGCGGTCGTCGTGGTCGGCGACATCGCCGGGCTCTTCGGCGACGGCACCTCGGGCGAGGGCTGCGACGCGGCCGACCTCCGCCTCCCCGGAGCGCAGGAGCCGCTGGTGACGGCCGTGCTCGAGACCGGCGTGCCCACCGTGGTGGTCGTCCTCTCGGGCCGGCCCTACGCGCTCGGGGCGTTCGGAGCGGCGCGCGGACTCGTGCAGGCGTTCTTCCCGGGAGCGGACGGGGCGGCTGCGGTCGCCGGCGTGCTCTCGGGCCGCGTGGCTCCGACCGGGCGCCTGCCCGTGCAGATCCCACGGCTCCCGTCCGCGTCGACCACGTACCTGCAGCCGTCGCTCGGGCTCTCGAACCCCGGGATCACGGCGCTGGACGCGACTCCGCTCTACCCGTTCGGCTACGGGCTGACCCGCGGCGCGGTGACGTATACGGCGCTGGCGACGGCGGCGGAGCTGCCGGTCGGCGGATCGCTCGACGTGGCGGTATCGCTCCGGAACGACGGCGCCGACACGGTCGAGGTGGTGCAGCTCTACGCGGGCTACCCGACCTCGGCGGTGGTGCGGCCGGTCGCGCAGCTCATCGGCTTCGCGCGCGTGCCGATCGCGGCGGGCGAGACGCTGACGATGCACTTCCACGTCGACGCGGCCCGGCTCGCGGTGACGGGGGAGGACGGCCGGCTCGCCGTGGACCCGGGGCCGCTGCGGCTGACGGCCGGCGCCTCGGCGGCGGACGCGGCGGTGACGGCGGAGGTGTCGATCACAGGGGAGCGGCGGTTCCTCGCCGAGCGGGCGCTGCGGACCCCCTGGTCGGTGGCGCGAGGCTGAGCGGTCGGCGCCTCAGGGGGGAGGCGCCGGCCGCTCGCGGGGGCGGGCCGGTGGTGCCGGCTCGCGAGTCCGCAGAAGTCGCGGTGCTCGAGTGCGGGACCTGCGACTTCTGCGGGGTCGGCGGCGGGGAGCGCGACGGCCGCGTAGCACCGGAGGCGCACAGCGCAAGGGGCCCGCGCGAGCCGGAGGCCCGGCCTAGCGTGGAAGGAGCGGCGCCGCCGGTGGCGGGCCGCGGAGAAGACCGATGCAGAGGAGAGTCATGCCCGCCCTGACCGACACGTTCACGCTGTCCAACGGAGTCGCCATCCCGAAGATCGGGTTCGGCACCTGGCAGATCCCCGACGGCCCCGAGGCCTACGACGCGACGACCGCCGCGCTCGAGGCCGGCTACCGCCACATCGACACCGCCCGCGCCTACGGCAACGAGGCGAGCGTCGCCCGGGCCCTGCGCGACAGCGGCGTCCCGCGCGACGAGGTGTTCATCACCACCAAACTCCCGGCCGAGGTGAAGGACTACGAGGGCGCGAAGGCGAGCTTCGAGACCACCATGGCGGCGCTCGAGCTCGACCACGTCGACCTGTACCTCATCCACGCCCCGTGGCCCTGGCAGGACATGGGCTCCGACCACCGCGAGGGCAACATCGCGGCGTGGAAGGCGATGGAGGAGATCCTCGAGGCCGGTCGCTCGCGCGCCATCGGCGTCTCGAACTTCCAGGTCGCCGATCTGGAGTCGCTGATCGCGGCGACCGACGTGGTGCCGCACGCCAACCAGATCCGCTGGTTCGTCGGCAACACCCAGGACGAGACGACCGCGTACTGCAAGGAGCACGGCATCCTCGTCGAGGGGTACTCACCCCTCGCGACGGGCGGCCTGCTCGACAACTCCGACATCGGCGAGATCGCCGCGAAGTACGACAAGTCGGTGGCGCAGCTCTGCATCCGCTACCTGCTCGAGAAGGACGTGCTGCCGCTGCCGAAGTCGACGACGCCCTCGCGCATCGTCGAGAACGCCGACGTCGACTTCGAGATCTCGTCCGAGGACCTCGCGCACCTCGACTCGCTCGTCGACACGGAGTCCTGACCCGCGGGCGCCTGCTCCTGACGGTCCGGAGGCCGTCGCACTCGAGCTCGAGCGCGGCGGCCTCCGTCGTCTCGGCGCGTCCTGCGCCGCCTCCGCCGCCGCCTCCGCCTCCGCTCGCGAGTGTGCAGGAGTTGTCGCACTCGAAGCCGAGTGCGACAAGTCCTGGCTTCTCGCCGGACTCCTCCGATCGCGGTTCCGCGAGTGTGCAGGAGTTGTCGCAGTCGATCTCGAGTGCGACGACTAATGGAGTCTCGGGGTGCTCGGCACAGGAGCGACGGGCGTCCGGCGTCCCGAGGCCGGTCGCGAGTGCGCAGGAGTTGTCGCAGTGGGCGTCGAGTGCGACAAGTCCTGGCTTCTCGCCGAGCCGAGGCGAGGAGCGAGGCGGGGCGGGGCGGGCCCGCCCGCCCCGCCCGGCGCCCGCGCGTCAGGCCAGGCGCAGCAGGCGGCAGCCGTGCGGCTCGAGCTCGAGCTCGACGGCGCCGCCGACGATCGGCAGCTCGGCGCCGCTCCACACGTCGACGGCCGAGGTCGCGCCGGAGCAGCCCAGGTCGGCCAGGTGCGCGGAGTAGGACCGCGCCGACGAGCCCAGCCAGAACACTCCGCGCCACTGCTCGTCGCCGCGCCACGCCGACCACACCACCAGGTCGCCGTCGCGGACGATCTCGCGGCTGCCGTCGCTGCCGAGCAGCGCGAGGACGTCGCCGTTCGTCAGCAGCGCGAGAGTGTCGGCGGGCGTGTCCGGGAGGTGCCCGCCCATCATCAGCGGCGAGCGGAGCAGGCACCACAGCGTCACGAGCGTCCGCTGCTCCGCGGGAGTGAACCGCGAGAGCCGGTCCTCGCCCACGTGCGCGCGCACGCCGATCCGCCCCAGCGGCAGCATGTCGGCGTCGGCCCACGCGCCGGGGCGCTGGTGCGGCGCCCAGCGCGCGGCCCGCTGGAACTGCTCGTGCAGGTGCGCCCAGTCGTCCCAGAAGTCGTCCGAGATCCGCCACATCTGCGCGGTCGACCGCAGCAGCTCGAGGTTCTCGAGCGAGAGCTGCTTGCCGGGGGAGAGGCTCAGCACCATCGGACGGCCGGTCGCGTCGATCGCGCGGGAGAGTGCGGCGATCTCCTCCGCCTGGATCGGCGGGTAGAGCACGTCGTCGAGCTTCACGAAGTCGACGCCCCACGAGGCCAGCTGCGCCATCACGGAGTCGTAGTACTGCTGCGCGCCGGGCGCGCTCATGTCGACGCCGTAGTTGTCCGGGTTCCACGGGCAGACGTTCCCGCGGTCGGCGATGTCGGCGCAGGTCGCCGCCGCCCCGAGCACCGGCAGGCCGAGCTCGACGGCCCGTCGGGGGACGCCGCGCATCAGGTGCACGCCGAAGCGGAGGCCGAGGGCGTGCACGCGCGCGGCCAGCGCCGTGAATCCGCCCGTCGCCGCGGAGGGGAAGCGTCCGACGGCGGGCTGCGGGCGGCCCCAGTCGTCGAGCACCGGCTCCGACACCTCCTGGTAGTCGCTCGTGCCGGGATCGGGCTCGTACCACTGGATGTCGACGACGACCGTGTCCCAGCCGTGCGGCAGGAGGTGCTCGGCGAGGTACTCGGCGTTCGCGAGCACCTCCTCCTCCGTCACCGAGGCGCCGAAGCAGTCCCAGCTGTTCCAGCCCATCGGCGGGCGGCGGGCGGCCTCCGTGCGCGCGGCGATCACGAGAGCTCCAGCGTCACGGTCGCGAAGGAGTGCGGGGGCAGCGTGACGCGCAGGCCCGTCGCCGTGGTCTCGATGCCCTCGAGGTCGACGGGGCTCACCTCGTCGGCGGCGCCGGGCCGGTTGTGCGCGTCGGGGCGGTCGGCCGTCAGGAGGCGGCCGGTCGCGCCGGTCACGGTCCCGCCGCGGAAGTCGAGGGAGACCTCGAGCGGCTCCTCGAGGTCGACGTTGGTCAGCGAGACCAGGACGCGGCCGTCCTTCGTGGAGGCGGAGGCGGAGGCGACGGGGATCTCGCGGCCGTCGACCGCGTGCGTCGGGCCGGCGACCGTGGTCGGCAGCACCGTCGCGTCGTGGTGCCCCTTGTTCATCTCGAACACGTGGTACGTCGGCGTGCGGACCATCTCGCCGCCGTCCGGGTCGGTCAGCAGCATCGCCTGCAGCACGTTCACCGTCTGCGCGATGTTCGCCATCGTCAGGCGGTCGGCGAAGCCGTGGAAGACGTCGAAGTGCCAGGCCGCGACCATCGCGTCGCGGATCGTGTTCTGCTGGAAGAGGAAGCCCGGGTGGGTCCCCGGCTCCACGTCCCACCAGGTGCCCCACTCGTCGAGCACCATCCCGTACTTCTTCTCGGGGTCGTGGACGTCCATCACCGCGGCGTGCGAGCGGAGCAGCTCCTCGATCCCCTGCGCGGCCACGATCGTGCTCCAGTAGGTGTCGGCGTCGAAGTCGGTCGCGCTGCCCTTCGCGTGCCAGCTGCCGCCGATCGTGTAGTAGTGCACCGAGACCGACTCCCACGGCACGGAGGAGAAGGGGTGCCCCTCGATCTCGGGGATCACCTCCATCAGCGTCTGCGTCCAGTGGGTGTCGGCGCCGTCGGCTCCGGCGGCCACGCGGTAGAGCGGAGTGTCGTTGCCGCTCTGCACGAAGGTCCCGAACTGCCGCGCCAGGTCGGCGTAGGCGCCGGCGCGCATGTTGCCGCCGCAGCCCCAGGTCTCGTTGCCGAGCCCCCAGAAGCGGACGGTCCACGGCTCCTCCCGGCCGTGGGAGCGGCGCAGGTCGGCCATCGGCGACTTGCCCGCGCCGGTGAGGTACTCGGCCCAGTCCGCCATCTCCTGCACGGTGCCGGAGCCGATGTTGCCCGAGATGTAGGCGTCGGCGCCGAGCAGCTCGCAGAGCGCCATGAACTCGTGGGTGCCGAAGGAGTTGTCCTCCGCGACTCCGCCCCACTGAGTGTTGATCAGGCCGGGGCGCTCCTCGCGCGGTCCGATGCCGTTGGTCCAGTGGTAGCGGTCTGCGAAGCAGCCACCGGGCCAGCGGAGGTTGGGGATGTCGAGGGCGCGGAGGGCCTCGACGACGTCCAGGCGGATCCCGCCCTCGTTCGGGACGGGCGAGTCCTCGCCGACCCAGAAGCCGTCGTAGATGCACCGGCCGAGGTGCTCGGCGAAGTGGCCGTAGAGGTGGCGGCTGATGGTGGCGCCGGGGCGGTCGAGGTCGACGGTGACGGTGCTGTTCACGGAGTGCTCCAGGGTGGTGGCGGACGGGTCGGCGGCGGTGCCGGCGGTGTCGAGGACGCCGGGGTCGGCGGCGGTGCTCACGCGGTCTCGCGGACGAGCCGCAGGACGATCGCGCGGTCGGCGTGGAAGGTCGGCAGGTCCAGGCCCGCCTCGCCCAGCAGGCTCCCCGAGTAGGCGGGGGCCGGGGCGTCGGAGTCCAGCGGCACCGTCGACTCCAGCCAGTGCGGGCTCTGCCAGGGCGGGCCGAGCGAGCCGGGGCGCGCGGTCTCGATCCGGTAGCGCGCCCGCGGATCCAGGCCCGGGAGGCGGACGCGGCGGCGCGAGTCCGCGGTCAGCGCGGGCGTGACCAGCGTGTACAGCGCCTCCGAGCCGTCCGGCGCGACGACGCCGCGCAGCGACGGCGCGTCGGGGTCGGAGTCGTCGCCCCCGACGACCCGGCCGGTCGCGATCAGGCCGCGGTGCTCGCGGTACGCCGCGATCCAGCCCGCCAGCACGGGCTCCTCCTCCGCGTCCAGCTCGCGGAGGTCCCACTCGATCCCGAAGTGGCCGAGGAAGGCGATCGCGCAGCGGGTGTGCAGGTCGCTGGTGCGACCGGTGACGGAGTTGACCGGCGAGGCGACGTGCGAGCCGAGCATCTCCGGCGGCACGAGCAGCCCGGTCCAGCGCAGCATCCGCGAGCGGTCCAGCGGGTCCTGGTTGTCGGAGGTGTGCACGCGGTCGGTGCGCTCGAGGATCCCCAGGTCGACCCGGCCGCCGCCGGAGGCGCAGCTCTCGATCTCGAGCTCCGGGTGCCGGGCGCGCAGCTCGTCGATCAGCCGGTACAGCGCGAGCGTCTGCTCGTGCACCGCGGCCGTCCCGGTGGCGGGGTGGCCCGCGTCGATCAGGTCGCGGTTGTGGTCCCACTTGAGGTACGCGACGCCGAGGTCGGCGACCAGGCCGTCGAGCACGCCGAGGATGTGCGCGAACGCGTCGGGGTTCGTCAGGTCGAGCACCTGCTGGAAGCGGAACCGCGGCGGCAGCTCCTCGCGGGCCCGCAGGATCCAGTCGGGGTGCGCGCGGGCGAGGTCGGAGTCCTCGTTGATCATCTCGGGCTCGACCCAGAGGCCGAACTCCATGCCCAGGCCGCGGACGTGCTCGGCGAGGGGGAGGAGGCCGTCGGGCCAGGCGACGGGGTCGGGCGTCCAGTCGCCGAGGCCGGCGCGGTCGTCGCTGCGGCCGAGGAACCAGCCGTCGTCGAGCACGTAGCGCTCGACCCCGAGGGCGGCGGCGCGGTCGGCCAGCTCGGCGAGGACGGCGAGGTCCTGGTCGAAGTAGACCGCCTCCCAGACGTTGAGCGTCACCGGGCGCGGCCGGCGCGAGGAGCGGGAGACCCCGCGGAGGTGGGCGTGGAAGCGGGCGGCCGCGGCGTCGAGGCCGTGGCCGAAGCTGCCGGAGATCCAGGGGGAGGAGTAGCTCTCGCCGCTCGCGAGGCGCACCTCGCCGGGCAGGAGCAGCTCGCCGCCGCGGAAGGCGAGCCAGCCGTCGCCGCGCTCCACCGCGTGCTCGTGGTTGCCGCCGATGCCGACGTGGCAGAGCCAGACCCGGCCGTCGGCGGAGTCGAAGCCGGGGGTGCCGACCGCGACGACCGTCGTCGCGTCCAGGCCGGTGCGGCCGCGCCGCGAGGAGCGGGAGTGGGTGCCGGTGACGACGGGGTGGCGCTGGGGGATCTTCTCGGTGCCCCAGCGGCCGGAGAAGTCCAGGATCTCGCGGGCCTCGGTCGGGATCCGGAGGGCGGGGTCGACGCCGATCACCTCGAGGTGCCCGGCGCCGTCGTTGCGGACCGAGACGCGGGTCCTGAGCAGTCCGGCAGGAGAGAGAACGATCTCTAGGACGACCCCGATCCGGGCCTGCGCGTCGTGCGCCTCGACGGTCACGGCGGCGCTGCCGGCCTGCGCGACCGCGCCCTCCGCGAGGGCCTCCCCGTCCACCGAGACGGCGTCCACGGTCAGCCTCGGCGACCAGCCGGCGCCCTCCCGGTGCACCCGGAGACCCGGCAGGCCGGCCCAGCCGAAGGTGTGCTCGGGCAGCATCCCGGGCTCGTAGGGGACGTCGGAGGAGCCCTCGATCCCCGTCCGCGCGGGAGTTCTTGCGAAAGCTGCGAGATCGTCGTCGCTCGCGTCGAGTCGCGGACCCCAGTGCAGCAGCACGGGCAGGTCGCCTCCCGACTGAGTGAGGAGGGCGGACACGTCATCGGCGACGAGATGGATCACTCTCGGGGATTGCATGTCCCCATTCCTATCGTCGATCCTGGTCTGAGTACAGCGAGAGATCGATCTCGACACTCGGTCGGATGGACCACCGCGCGGATCGACCCGCGCCGATCGACCACCGCTCGCACCGCTCACCCCCACCACCCACGGCCTCGACGAGGAGCACCCATGCCGCTGACCCACCCGGCCCCGCACGAGACCCGCCTGGAGCGCGGGGTGCTCGACGCGCGACGGCGGCTCAACCGCGACTACCTCCTCTCGCTCACCGACGAGGGGCTGCTGCAGAACTTCCTGATCGAGGCCGGGATCGGCGACCAGGGCTGGCACCTGCACCCCTCGCAGGACTCGCGCGAGGCCCGCGGCCTCGACCGGCACTGGGGCTGGGAGACGCCGGGCTCCCAGCTGCGCGGGCACTTCCTCGGCCACTGGCTCTCCGCCGCGGCCCGCGAGGTCGCGGTCACCGGTGACCCGCTGCTGCGCGTCCGGATCGACTCCGTGCTCGACGGACTCGAGCGCTGCCAGGAGGAGAACGGCGGCGGCTGGATCTGGGCGATCCCGCGCGGCTACCTCGACCGCCTCGCGACCGGCCGCCCCATCTGGGCGCCGCAGTACGCGATGCACAAGCTGCTGATGGGCCTCGTCGACCTGCACCTCGACCTCGGCGACGAGCGGGCGCTGCGGATCGCGCGGGCCGCCACGGTCCCGCTGCTGGAGTGGGTCCGCGGATTCGACGACGCCGCGTTCCAGGAGATCCTCGAGGTCGAGACCGGCGGCATGCTCGAGGTCTGGGCCGACCTCCTCGCGATCACCGGGGACCCCGTCTACACCGAGCTGCTCGGCCGCTACGACCGCCGCTCCCTCTTCGAGGGCCTGCTCGAGGGCCGCGACGTGCTGACCAACATGCACGCCAACACCACGATCCCCGAGGTGCTCGGCGCCGCCCGCGCCTACGAGGTCACCGGCGACGAGCGCTGGCGGAGGATCGTCGAGGCCTACTGGGAGCAGGCGGTCACCCTCCGCGGCACCTTCTGCACGGGCGGTCAGACCTCCGGCGAGATCTGGACGCCGCCCTTCGCGTTCGCCGCTCGCCGCGGCGAGAAGACGCAGGAGCACTGCGTCGTCTACAACATGATCCGGCTGGCCGACGTGCTGCTGCGCTGGACAGGCGACCTCGCCTACGCCGACTACATCGAGCGGAACCTCTGGAACGGCCTCCTCGCCCAGCAGAACCCGCGGACCGGGATGGTCGCCTACTTCCTGCCGCTCGAGGGCGGCGCCCGCAAGGACTGGGGCAGCCCGACCGAGGACTTCTGGTGCTGCCACGGCACGCTGGTGCAGGCGCACACGCGCCACTCCGGGCTCGTCTTCTACCGCGGCGGTGACGCCGAGCTGACGATCGCGCAGCACGTCGACGCGAGCCTGCGCCTGCCGTCCGCCGCCGGCGACGCGGCGGTGCGGGTCGAGGTGCTCGACACCGCCGGCTACGTCGGCCCGGACGCCAACGCGGGTGCCGCGGGCGACGTGCACCGCCCCACCGCCTCGCGGATCCGGGTCGAGATCGTCTCGGAGGAGGGGGTCGCGCTGCACGTGCGGCTGCGGGTGCCGGAGTGGACCGTCGGCGAGCCGGGGGTCGCGGGCGACGCCGAGCGCGTCCGGGCGGGCGACGGCGCGCTCCTGATCGAGCACCCCGGCGGCCGCACGAGCGTCGACCTCGCCTTCGGCACCGAGATCCGCGCCGTGCCGATCCCGGACGAGCCGGGCACGGTCGCCTTCGTCGAGGGCCCGATCGTGCTGGCCGGCCTCGTCGACCGCGAGATCGCGCTGCGGGGGCGCCTCGAGGACGCCCCCGCCCTGCTCGCCCCCGACAACGAGCGGCAGTGGACCCAGTGGCTGCGCGGCTACCGCGCCGTCGGCCAGCCCGCCGCCGTCCGCTTCCGGCCTCTGCACGAGGTCGTCGACGAACCCTTCTCGCTCTACTTCCCGGTCTCGGCCGGGAGCTGATGGACAGGATCCCCTCCGTGACCTGCGCTCCGCGCTCATGACCGCCTCCGCCGCCTCCCCCGCCGTCCAAGCGATGCCCCGCGGCCGCCTCCTGCTGCCGATCTTCGCGATGCTCGTCGGCTTCGGGCCGCTCACCATCGACCTGGTGCTGCCGTTCCTGCCGACGCTGCAGGACGATCTCGGCGTCTCGGTGGCGACCGCCCAGCTGGTCGTCACCGGCGCCACCTTCGGCTTCGCGGCCGGCCAGCTCATCTCAGGACCGCTCAGCGACGCGGTCGGCCGCAAGTGGCCGCTCGGCGTCTCGGCGGCGCTGCACATCGCGGCGAGCCTCGTCGCGGCGATGACCTCCGACACCGCCGTGCTGCTCTCGGCCCGCTTCGTCCAGGGCGCCGCCTGCACCGCTGCGGGCGTCGTCGTCACCGCCATCGTCCGCGACCTCTACAGCGGCAAGCGGCTCGTCACGATGCTCGCGAACCTCGCCGTGATCGTCTCGGTCTTCCCGATCCTGGTGCCCTCCGTCGGCGCGCAGCTGACCAAGGTGATCGACTGGCGCGGCTCCTTCCTCGCGGTCGCCGCCTGGGGAGCGCTCGCGACCGTGATCGCGCTCCTGGTGCTGCCCGAGACGCTGCCCCGCGAGCGGCGGCACCAGGGCGGGCTCGGCCCGTCGCTGCGCAACTCCTTCGGGATGCTCCGGCGGCCGCGCGTGCTGGCGCTCGCCGCCGCCTCGGCCGCGGGCTGGTCGGTCGGCTTCGCGTATCTCGCGACCGCTCCCTTCCTCTACACGAACGTCTACGCGGTCGGTCCCGACCTGTACGGGCTGCTGTTCCTGGTCACCTCGCTCGTGACGATCGCGGTCGGGCAGACGACGGGACGGGTGATCGTGCCGCGGTTCGGACCCCGGTTCGCGATGTTCGCCTCGGCGATCGTCACGGCGCTCGGCGCCGTCGTGGTCGCGGTGCTCGCGCTCACCGGCACGCAGCCGCTGCTCGTCGTCGTCGGCGCGCTGACGTTCGCGCTGGCCGGCCGCTCGCTCGGCTTCGCCCCGGTGCAGTACCTCTCGCTGCAGGGCCCGTCGAGCGAGGCGGGCAGCGTCACGGCGATCCTCGGCACGGTCAGCTTCACGGCGGCCGGACTGGTGATGCCGGTGATGGGCGCGTGGGCCGAGATCTCGCTGATCCCGTTCGCGATCCTGCTGCTGCTCGCGGGCCTGGTCGAGGGCGGCGTGGCGCTGCTGTTCCGGCCGGGCTCGCGGCGCTTCTATCCCGGGGCGCAGCGGCTCGAGGACGAGCCGGCGGGGGCCGCCCCATCGGCCGGCCCCCGCGCGCACGACGAGAAGAGCTGAGATGACCCTCCGGGAAGGAACCACCGTGGAACTGCGCTCCGGCGACTACACACTCCGCGTCGAGGCGGGCGGCCTCGAGGTGCTCGCGGGCGAGCGCGTCCTCTACGCGAACGACCGGCCGCTGCGCGTCACGGTCAAGACCGTCGCCGCGATCAGCGAGTACTCCGGCGCGCCCTACGACGCCGTCTCGCTGTCGGAGGGGGCGATCACCGCGAGCGGGACGATCACCGTCCGCTCCGGGTCGGCCTTCGCCGTCACCGATGTCTGGCGCGTCGCGGGCGACGGCTTCTCCGTGCACCGCGACGTCGAGGTGCTGACGGCCGGCGGCGACCTCGGCTTCTCCACCGCCGTCTCGCTCGGGCTGACCGGGTCCGACGACCTCCGCGACTACGAGTGCTTCGCCCCCGGCGCCTGGTACCGCGACAACGCCTTCGGGCCCGCCGACGCGATGGGCCGCGACCCCGGCAGCGAGTACTTCTGGCGCACCGAGACGCACTACGCGCTGCCTCTGTTCGCCGCGCAGAGCCTCGCGACCGGCGAGACCGTGGCGCTCTCGCGCTGGGCGGCCGACGCGACGCTGCCGCGCCTGGACGTGGTCCGCTCGGAGAACTTCACCGACCCGGAGTGCACCGTCGGCTCGATCGGCCTGAGCCGCCCGCAGGGCACGACGCTGAACTACCTCTACTACGGCTTCGGCGTGCGGACCCCGCTCGACGTGCCGCCCGCGGGCCTGTCGATCGACTACGTCCACCCGGGCGCCGACGGCGAGCGCCCGATCGACAACCCCTACTCCGGCCTCGACTACGACGCCGCCCCGAAGGCCCTGCAGCGGGTGAACCACCCGGTCGAGGTCGGCTTCCGCCAGCGCTACGCCGTCGCGGTCGACCTCGGCCGGTACGACGACTTCGCGACGATGATGCGCGCCACCTGGCGCAGCACCTACGCCCGGCTCCGCGACGACCTGTTCGAGGTCGACAACGAGCGGCACTTCCACCACGGCATGGCGATCCTCCAGCGCCTCACCCGCCGCTACGGCGACTCCTGGGGCCTGCCGTTCGCCTGCCAGCTGCCGGACCTCGACGTCTCGAGCGTCTCCTTCCAGTTCGGCTTCGTTGGGCAGCAGCCGGGCATCGGCTACCAGCTGCTGCGCTACGGCGACCGCGAGGGCGTGCCGGAGGCGTTCGAGCAGGGCGTCGGCATCGTCGACTTCTGGGCGCGGACCGCGCTGCCCGAGTCGGGCCCGCCGCGGATGTGCTTCAACCCCTCGCTCGGCGGCTTCGAGCCGTACCCGCACTACCTGCGGATGCTCGCCGACGGCGTCGAGGCGATCCTCGACGCCTACCTGCACCTGCGCGACCTCGGCGACGAGCGCCCGCTCTGGCTCGAGTTCTGCCGGCGGACCGCCGACTGGCTGCTCGAGGTGCAGGACGCCGACGGCAGCTTCCACCGCGCCTACAACGCCGACGGCTCGGTGCGGATGGACTCGCGCTCGAACACCCCGAGCGTGATCCGCTTCCTCGTGCAGCTGCACCTCGTGACGGGGGAGGGGCGCTACCGCGCGTCCGCCGTGCGCGCCGGCGAGTGGTCGTTCGCGAACATCCACCGCACGCTGGAGTACCGCGGCGGCACCTGCGACAACGCCGACATCCAGGACAAGGAGGCGGGCATCTACGGGCTGTTCGGCTTCCTCGCGCTGTACGACCTGACGGAGGAGCCGCGCTGGCTGGAGGGCGCCGTCCGCGCCGCCGACTACACGGAGACCTGGACGTACGCGTGGTCCTTCCCGGTCCGCGCGCCCTGGGCGCATCCCTTCAACCGGTACTCGATCAGCGGACAGAGCATCATCACCCTCGGCGGCGGCGCCGACGTCTACATGGCGGCCTGCTCGTACAGCTACTACCGGCTGCACCTGATCACGGGCGACGAGCACTACCTCGATTTCGCCGAGTTCCTGCACCGCAACACCCGCCAGTCGACCGACGTCGACGGCAGCATCGGCTACGCGATGCCCGGCCTCGGCCACGAGAGCGGCGACTTCGCGACCCAGACCCTGCGCAGCCACCATCACTGGCTGCCCTGGTGCACCTTCGTCGAGGTCGACCCGGCCTCGCGCCTGCGCGACACCTTCGGCGTCTACGAGATCGCCGATGCGCAGCGCCTGCCCGCCGCCGAGCGGGCGGCCCGCAACCGCGTCTACGACCGCTACGGGCACTCGCGGAGCTGACCCCACCCACCGCATCCGGCTCGCGTCTCGTTCCCGCGTCGACGCAGCCGCACGGCGGGTCCGGCTGCCAGCGGGGACGACGCCCGTTGCGCTGCTCCGCCTTCGTCGGCGTACCGGAGCCCGTTCCGCGTGCTGCACCCGCACCATCCGCAGTGCCCTCAGCCGCGCCACTCCACGTCGACGCGCACCGCCTCCGCACCGAGCTCCAGCCCGCCCGACACCTCGCGCCCGTCGACGCGCAGCACCGCGTCGCGCAGCGTGCGCACCCGCGTCCCGCCCGCCGGTGCCAGCCACTCCGCGCTCGGCACCCGCCGCACCCGCAGCGACGCCCGCCCCGGCGACCACTCCAGCCGGTCCACGACCACCCCGCCGCGCGCGCGCAGCCCCGTCACGGCACCCCGCGCCCACGCGGACGGCAGTGCCGGCAGCACCGTCAGCGTCTCGTCATCCGATCCCAGCAGCATCGCCGCCACGAGCCCCGGCAGTCCGCCGCTGGCGTCGAGGTTGAAGATCCGCCCCGCGTCGTGCCGGGTCGTCAGCGTCGGTGACCAGTGCTCGACCGCGAGCCACTCCGCGCAGGTCAGCGCCGCCTCCCCGTCACCCAGCGCCGCCGCCGCGACGCCCACCTGCACCAGCCCGAACGCCATCTCCATCCGCCCGGGAGGAGCGGTCGGCGCCTCGGCCCGCCACGCGATCTTCGCCGCCACCGTCGCCGCCGCGGCGGCCCGCAGCCGCACCGCGGAGGCGCCGGGGCCCTCGAAGGCCGCGTCGCCCGCGTACCAGAGCGGGTACAGCTGCGACGCGTGACGGTGCGCGATCTCCTCCGCGAACCGCGGGTCGATCCACTCCGCCAGCGTGCCGTCCTCGGCGACCCGGTACTCGGGCAGCTCCGCGACCACCCGCGCCCAGCGCTCGTCGAGCGAGTCGTCGCCGCGGGCCCGGCCGAGCAGCGCCGTCGCCCGCGCGGCGTCCCGCAGCACGGCGACGTCGATCGTCGCATCGACCGCTATCGGCGAGCGCGCACCACCCGGTGTGTTCTCGGGGGAGTAGGAGGGGACGATCCGGCGCACCCCGTCGACCACGGTCGTCCCGGTCTCGGCGAAGCGCAGCACGCCCTCGGCCAGCTCCCACAGCCGGTCGTCGACGATGCCGCGGTCCCCCGTGGCCGCGACGGCGTCGGCGGCCAGGCGCAGCACCCAGCCGCCGCAGCCCGTCCAGAAGAGGTGCGGGTAGCTCGCCGCGAAGTGGTCGGCGCGGCCGTGGGTCGACATCCGCGACGGAAGGAGCATCCCCTCCGCCCCGTAGACGAGGCGCGCGTTCTCGCGGTAGTCGTCGAGGTGCGGCAGCACCAGCTCCAGGATCGACAGCGCCAGCTCGGGCGTGCCGGTCGGGATCATCCCCGCCATCGCGCCGTTCTGCACGTTGCCGTTCAGCGTGTAGTCGGCCGACCAGGCCGGCCGCCAGGTGCCCTGCCAGACGCCCTGCAGCGTCGGCGGCAGCTCGCCGGTCGACGCGACGATGTTCGCGCGGCCGCTGAGGTACGCGAGCTCGACGACGCGGCGGCGCGCGCCCTCGTCGCCGGCACGCGCCTCCTCCCAGAGGTCCTCGGTGAGCACCGCGGAGGAGGCGCCGGCGAGATCGAGGGAGGAGGCGCCAACCAGCCGGCCGTGCCCGTGGCGCTGGGCCTCGCGCAGCTCCGCCCACGAGGCGTCGTCGCCCGTCGACTCGCCGCCCGCACGCTCCCGGCTCGCCGGCTCGTCGCCCGCCAGCGACAGATCGACGCGGAGGAGCGCGCCCGCCCCGGCCGCGACCGGCACCGTCGAGCGGGTCACGACGCCCTCCACGTCCCACGGCGCCCCGGTCGCCGCGGTGACCGTCGCGCGGATCCGCTCGCCCCCGGTCTCGGCGCTCCCGGTCCCGGCGACGGCCAGCAGCCGCCCGACCGCACCGCCCTCGACCGTCGCCTCGACCACGGCCGACGCGTCCGGCACGCCCGTGTCGAAGGAGGTCGCGTCCCCGGCGCCCAGCCCGAGCTCGACCGTGCTCTCGCCGTCGCGCTCCGACTCCACCCGCAGCCGGACGCTCTCGCCCCCGTGCGGAGCGATCAGCCGCACCGCGTGCCGCCCGCCGTCGAGGTCGGTCCACTCGACCGCGACCTCGCCCAGCAGCGGGTCGAGCAGGCGCCGGCTCGACGCGACCCCGCCGGCCGTGCGGATCGACAGCGTCGCGCACAGCCCGAGCGGATCGGTCCAGATCAGGCCGCCGTCGTAGCCGCTCGCCCGCGCCCCGCGCTCGAGCAGGTCGCTCGCCGCGTCGGCGTCCCCGGCCAGCAGGGCACTCCGCAGCTCGTCCCGCACCGGGGCGAGGTCCGGGGCGGCGGGCCGCGCGTTGACGGGGAGGAAGTAGCGCTCGTGCGCCAGCGAGACGGTGAGCGCGTCGGCCGGGCCGTGCACCACGGCGCCGACGCGGCCGCTGCCGACGATCAGGCCCTCCTCCCAGGTCGGGGCCGCAGTGGCGGTGACGAGGGTGGGCGTGCGCGACAGTGCGCCGGCGATCGGGGCGATGATCGGTTCCTTTCGGGCTCGCGGGAGTGCCTGATATGTTGCGTGAACCCTCAAATTACCTCTCCCGGTGCGACGGCGCGCGGGAGTCGAGAGTTAGGAATCCGCGATGACGCGACCGATCACCCTCTTCACCGGCCAGTGGGCGGACCTCCCCTTCGAGGAGGTGGCGCGCCTCGCGGGGGAGTGGGGCTACGACGGCCTCGAGATCGCCTGCTGGGGCGACCACATCGACGTGGCGCGCTGGGACGACGCGGAGTACGTGCAGAGCCGGAAGGACATCCTCGAGCGCAACGGCCTCCAGGTCTTCGCGATCTCGAACCACCTCACCGGCCAGGCGGTCTGCGACGACCCGATCGACGAGCGCCACCGCGACATCCTCAGCGACCGCGTCTGGGGCGACGGCGACCCCGAGGGCGTCCGGCAGCGCGCCGCCCAGGACCTCAAGGACACCGCCCGCTTCGCCGCCGCGCTCGGCGTGACGCAGGTCAACGGCTTCTCCGGCTCGTCGATCTGGAAGGGCGTGGCCATGTTCCCGCCCGCCTCCGACGAGTGGATCGCCGCCGGCTACCAGGACTTCGCCGACCGCTGGAACCCGATCCTCGACGTCTTCGAGGAGGTCGGCGTCCGCTACGCGCTCGAGGTGCACCCGAGCGAGATCGCCTACGACTACTGGACCGCCAAGCGCACCCTCGAGGCGATCGGCCACCGCGCCTCGTTCGGCTTCAACTTCGACCCGTCGCACTTCGTCTGGCAGCAGCTCGACAGCGTCGCGTTCGTGCTCGACTTCGCCGACCACATCTTCCACGTTCACGTGAAGGAGTCGGTCACCAACCTCGACGGCCGCAACGGCGTCCTCGGCTCGCACCTGCCGTGGGCGAACCCGCGCCGCGGGTGGACCTTCGTCTCGACCGGGCACGGCGCCGTCCCGTGGGAGCCGGTGTTCCGCGCGCTCAACGCGATCGGCTACACCGGCCCGACCAGCGTCGAGTGGGAGGACGCCGGCATGGACCGCCTCGACGGCGCCCCCGAGGCCCTGGCCTTCGTGCGGAAGCTCAACGCGATCACGCCGCCGGCCGACGCCTTCGACGCGGCGTTCTCGACCTCGCGCGACTGACCGCCCGCCGCACGCCTGCATCCCGGAGGCCGGAAGGACCGACTGCCCGCGAGGGCCGTCCGGGCCTCCGGCCTCCGTCGTGCTGCGAGCGCGTCCGCAACCGGGGCCGGGACGCTGCAGCGGGCGCCGAACGGGCCGGAGCGGGCGATCCGCCCTCGATCGCGGACGTGATCCAGGTCGGTCTCGGCGGCGGGCCCCCCGCCCCGACCCGGCGGCTCGCCGGGAACGACGGAACGGCCGGCCCCCCGCAGGGAGCCGGCCGTCCGGCCTCACAGGATCTACAGGCCCTGGGACAGGCGGTAGTACGCCGCGTTCGAGCGGATGTCGGACTCGAAGCCGCGGAGGGTGGTCGACTCGTCGATCACCAGGAGCTCGACGCCGGCGATGCGGGCGAAGTCCTCCCACGCCTCCAGGCCGATCTGCGTCGTCATCACCGTGTGGTGCGCGGCACCGGCGGTGATCCAGGCGGCGGCGCTGGTGCCGAAGTCGGGGGCCGGCTGCCAGACGGCGCGGCCGACCGGCAGGTGCGGCAGCGTCTGCGGCGGCTCGACGTTCTGGACCTTGTTCGCGACCAGGCGGAAGCGCTCGCGGACGTCGCTCAGGGCGACCACCACGGCGGGGCCGGCGTCGGCGGTGAAGACCAGGCGCACCGGGTCCTCGCGGCCGCCGATGCCCAGCGGGTGGATCTCGAGCGAGGCGCGCTTCGACGACAGGGACGGCGACACCTCGAGCATGTGCGCGCCGAGGATGAGCTCCTCGCCGGGCGTCATGTCGTAGGTGTAGTCCTCCATCAGGCTGGTGCCGCCGGGGAGGCCGGCGCCCATGACGGCGGCGATGCGGATGAGGACGGCCGTCTTCCAGTCGCCCTCGCCGCCGAAGCCGTAGCCGTCGGCCATGAGGCGCTGCACGGCGAGTCCGGGGAGCTGGCGGAGCCCGCCGAGGTCCTCGAAGCTGTCGGTGAACGCCTCGAAGCCGCCCTCCTCCAGGAACGAGCGCAGGCCGATCTCGACCGCGGCGCCGTAGCGGAGCGACTCGTGGCGCTCGCCGCCGGGGAGCAGCTCGGGGACCACGTCGTAGCTCTCGACGTACTCCGCGACGAGGGCGTCGATCTGCTCGGAGGTGGCGGCGTCGACGCGCTCGACGAGCTCGTTCACTCCCCAGGTGTTGACGCTGACGCCGAGGCGGATCTCGGCCTCGGTCTTGTCGCCCTCGGTGACGGCGACGTTGCGCATGTTGTCGCCGAAGCGGGCGACCTTCATGCTCTGCGAGGCGGACCAGCCGGCGGCCGCGCGCGACCAGGTGCCGATGGCCTCGGTGACGCGGGCGTCGCTCGCGTGGCCGACGACCGTCTTCCGAGGCACGCTCATCCGGCTGAGGATGTAGCCGTGCTCGCGGTCGCCGTGCGCGGCCTGGTTGAGGTTCATGAAGTCGAAGTCGATGTCCTGCCACGGCAGGGCGACGTTCGCCTGGGTGTGGAAGTGCAGCAGCGGCTTGGCGAGCGCGTCGAACCCGTGGATCCACATCTTCGAGGGGCTGAAGGTGTGCATCCAGGTGATGACGCCCACGACGGAGTCGTCGGAGTTCGCCTCGATCATGGTGCGGCGGATGGCGTCGGAGCTCTTCAGCACCGGCTTCCACTCGACGGTCACGGGGATCGCGCTCGCCTCGTTGAGCTGCGCGACGACGGCCTGCGACTGCTCGGCGACCTGGCGGAGGGTGTCCTCGCCGTAGAGGTCCTGGCTGCCGGTCAGGAACCAGACGGTGCGGGTGGCGAGGTCGGGGATGATGCTCTGGTACACGCTCATGCGATGGCTCCGGTGGGGTTCTGTCCGTAGACGTTCTGGTAGCGGTCGAACAGGGCGTCGATCGACTCCTGCGGGATGGGGACGAGCTCGCCGCCCTGGCGCGCGAGGTGCACGGTGCGGGCGACGTCCTCGGCCATGACGGCCGCCTTGACGGCGTCCTTCGCGTCCTTGCCGATGGTGAAGACGCCGTGGTTCTGCATCAGGACCGCGCGCGAGCGGTGCCCGCTGAGGGTCGCGACGATGCCGCGGCCGATGGAGTCGTCGCCGATGATCGCGAACGGGCCGATGGGGATCTCCCCGCCGAACTCGTCGGCCATCGCGGTGATGACGCAGGGGATCGACTCGGCGCGGGCCGCCCACGCGGTCGCGTAGGTGGAGTGCGTGTGCACGACTCCGCCGACCTCGGGCATCTCGCGGTACACGTAGGCGTGCGCCGCGGTGTCGCTGGAGGGGCTGCGGTCGCTGCCGGGGGTGCCGGGGACGACGTTCCCGTCGAGGTCGCAGAGGATCATGTTCTCGGGCGCGAGGTCGTCGTAGGAGACGCCGCTGGGCTTGATCACGAAGAGGTCGGCACCGGGCACGCGGCCCGAGATGTTGCCGCCGGTCCAGATGACGAGGCCGTAGCGGACGAGCTCGGAGTGCAGCCGCGCGACGTCCTCGCGGACGCGGGCGATCGCCTCCTCGACGGCGGGGGTCTGGGTGGTCATGCGGTGGCTCCCTGGTTCTGCGGGTCGGTGAGGGTCTCGACGGCGGTCTGCTCGACGGCGAGGCCGGCGCGGTAGCGCTCGAGGTAGGCGGAGAAGCCGGCGACGTCGTCCGCGTCGGGGGCGACGGTCTCGAAGCCGGAGTCGCCGAAGACCTGATCGGTGAGGTACGCGTCGAGCGCGACGCCGCTCTGCAGGCGGTAGGCGGCGAGCACCGCCATGCCCCACGGGCCGCCCTCGGAGGCGGTCGCGGCGACCGAGACGGGGGCGTCGAGCGCGCCGGCGAGGAAGCGCTGGGCGACCCCGGCGGTGCGGAACATGCCTCCGTGCGCGAACATCTCGTCGATCCGGACGCCCTCGCCCGCGAGGACGCGCATGCCCAGCGCCAGGGTGCCGAACACGCCGTAGAGCTGCGCGCGCATGAAGTTGGCGAGCGTGAGGCGCGAGTCGGGGGTGCGCACGACGAGCGGGCGGCCCTCGACCAGCCCGGCGATCGGCTCGCCCGCGAGGTGGTTGTAGGCGAGCAGTCCGCCCGCGTCCGCCTCGCCCTCGAGCGCCTCGGCGAAGAGGGTGCCGTAGACGGCGTCGCTATCGGAGGGTCCGCCGGATGCGGCGGCGAACCGCGAGAACAGGCCGACCCAGCCGGCGAGCTCGCTGGCTCCGTTGTTGCAGTGGACCATCGCGACGAGGTCGCCGGCGGGGGTCGCGACGAGGTCGAGCTCGTGGTGGACGCTCTCCAAGGGGCCCTCGAGGACGACCATGGCGAAGATGCTGGTGCCGGCGCTGACGTTGCCGGTGCGCGGGGCGACGGAGTTGGTCGCCACCATGCCGGTGCCGGCGTCGCCCTCGGGCGGGCAGGCCGGGGCGCCGGGCCGGAGGGAGCCGGTGGGGTCGAGCAGGAGCGCGCCCTCGGCGGTGAGCGAGCCGGCGTCGGCGCCCGCGGGGAGCACGGCGGGCAGCAGCTCGCGCAGCGGCTTCACGGCGCCGGCCGCGCGCGCGTCGTAGAGGTCGACGACGCGCTGGTCGTAGTCGCGGGTCGCCGGGTCGGTCGGGACCATCCCGGAGGCGTCGCCGACTCCGAGGACCTTCTCGCCGGTGAGGCGCCAGTGCACGTAGCCGGCGAGGGTGGTGAGGAAGTCGATCCGCTCGACGTGCGGCTCGGAGTCGAGGACCGCCTGGTGCAGGTGCGCGAGCGACCAGCGCAGCGGGATGTTGGCGCCGAACAGCTCGGTGAGCTCGGCCGACGCGGGGCCGGTGCTGGTGTTGCGCCAGGTGCGGAAGGGGACGAGCAGCCCGCCGTCCGCATCGAAGGGGAGGTAGCCGTGCATCATCGCCGAGACGCCGAGCGCCCCGACGGAGGAGAGCTGCACGCCGTGGCGCGACGAGGCGTCGGCGACGAGGTCCGCGTAGGCGGCCTGGAGGCCCGCGTGGACGGCGTCGAGGGAGTAGGTCCAGCGGCGGTCGACGAACTGGTTCTCCCACTCGTGGCTGCCGACGGCGAGGACCACGGACGGGTCGGCCGCGTCGACCAGGCACGCCTTGATCCGGGTGGAGCCGAGCTCGATGCCGAGGGCGGTGGCGCCGCTCGTGATCACGTCGGCGGGGGTGGGCCTGCGCTGGTCCATCATGCTCCTCGCTCGGGCGATGTGACCGTTCACAAAGCCCCGGGTCAGCGTAGGCGAAACGGCTCGGGGTCGGCAAGCGAGGGGCCGCCCGACGGGGTCCGACTGCTCCTCCGCCGCCGCAAGCCCCTTCCGCCGGGGCCGCCCGCTTGGTCGCATGAGGCATGCGTGAGATCAGACTCGTCAGACTCGTCACCCGCCTCGAGAACGCCGCCGCCCTCGATCCGCTCGTCGGCCGGGTGAAGCGGGCCGTGAACGCGGTGGTCCGGCCGCAGCCGGTGCGGGACGTGCTGCACGGCGTCCCCGTCGGCCACCCCGTCCATCCGCTGCTCGTCCTCGTGCCCACCGGCGCCTGGGTGTCGGCGGCGGTGCTCGACCTGCTGCCGGGGAACCAGCGGGCGGCGCGGACCCTCGTCGGCGTCGGCGTGATCAGCGTCCTGCCGACCGCCGCCTCCGGCTTCAGCGACTGGTCGGAGCTGCACGAGCAGCAGACCCGCGTCGGGCTGGTGCACTCGGCGGCCAACGTGGTCGCGACGGGCCTCTACGCCGCGTCGTGGGTGCAGCGCCGCCGTGGGCGCACCACGAGCGGGAAGGTGCTCGGGATGCTCGGGCTCGCCGTCGTGTCAGGCGGCGGCTACCTGGGCGGCCACCTCAGCTACCGCCAGGCGGCGGGGGCGAACCACGCGGAGGACGTGCCGCACCGCTTCCCCTCCGGCTGGCAGGAGCTCGGCGCCCTGGCGGACCTGCCGGAGCGCACGCCGGTGAGGAGGGAGGTCGCGGGCCTCCCCCTGCTCGCCTTCCGGCGGGGCGAGCGGATCGACGTGCTCTCGAACGTCTGCAGCCACCTCTCGGGCCCGCTCGACGAGGGCGAGGTCTCTGCGGACGGCTCGGGGGAGGCGTGCGTCGCCTGCCCGTGGCACGGCAGCGCCTTCTCGCTCGAGACCGGCGAGGTGCTGCGGGGGCCGGCCACCTCGCCGCAGCCGCGGTTCGAGACGCGGGTGCGCGAGGGGCGCGTGGAGGTGCTGCTGCCGCACGCGGGGTGAGGCGGGGGCCGGTGCTTCTCAGGCCTGAGCCGTCGACGCCCGCTCCACCAGCACTGGCGGCACCGGGCGGTCGACGGCGGGCTCCTCGCCGCGCAGCTCCGCGAGCACGACGCCGATCGTGCGGCGGCCGACCTCCGCGAAGTCCTGGCGGATGGTGGTCAGCGGCGGCTGGTAGTGCGCCGCCTCGGGCACGTCGTCGAAGCCGACGACGCTGAGGTCCTCGGGCACGCGCAGTCCCCGCTCGGTGCAGGCGTGCAGGAGTCCGAGGGCCATCTGGTCGTTGCCGGCGAACACCGCGGTCGGCAGAAGCGCGGCTCCGAGGAGGCGGAGGCCGGCGCGGTAGCCGGACTCGGCGCTCCAGTCGCCCTCCACGACGGCGACGGGGTCGAGGCCGGCCGCGCTCATCCCGGCGCCGAAGCCCTCGAGCCGCGCCTGCGCCTCCACCCAGTGCTGCGGACCGGCGAGGTGCGCGATGCGGGTGTGGCCGAGGCCGACGAGGTGCCAGGTGGCCAGTCGCGCTCCGGCCGCCTGGTCGACGAGGAGCAGGGAGTCGGCGCCGCGGTCCGTCGCGCCGAGCGTCACCGAGGGGACGCCGATCGCGAGGCTCTCGATCGCCTCCAGCGCGCGCTCCTGCGGGGCGAGGACCACGATCGCCTCCACCGACTCCCGCTGCAGGTGGGCGAGGCCGTCGGCCAGCGACTCCGCGTCCGGCGCCGCGTTCACGACCGGGACCCGGTAGCCCGCGTCGCGCGCCGCCTGCTCGATCGCGGCCATCGCGGTGGCGGTGCCGTAGAAGCTGTGGCTCTCGGCGGCGAGGATCCCGATCAGGCCGGAGCGGCTCGTCGCCAGGGCGCGGGCGGCGGCGCTGGGGCGGAAGCCGAGGTCCTCGATCGCGGCGAGCACGCGCTCCCGGGTGCGCGGCCGCAGCTGGGGGCTGTCGTTGAGCACCCGCGAGACCGTCTGGTACGACACTCCGGCCCGCACCGCGACGTCGCGGATGGTCGGCGCGCGGTCGAGGGGCATGGCCATACCGTAGCGGTGCGTGCGCCCCCGTCCCCTCCTGCGAGACGCCTCCCGGGAGCGGGTTCGTCGGCGGGTCGCGTACCGGAGTGGCGTCCCGCGGGCGCGGGTCAGGGGCCGCCGAGCCAGTGGTCGATGCGGTGGTGGTCGGGGGTGAAGCCGTGGTCGACGCCCCAAAGGACGGCCTGCGTGCGGCTGGTCGCGCCGATCTTTCCGTAGACGCTGCGGATGTAGGACTTCACCGTGTTGGGGCTGAGGTAGGTGAGCGCGGCGACGTCGGCGTTGCTCTTGCCCTGCGTGATGAGCGCGAGGATCTCCGACTCCCGGTCGGTGATGCCCTCGTGGCGGCCCGGCCAGTCGAGGCCCGGTGCGCTGCCCGCCCGCCGCGGAGGATCGCTGACGACGACCTCGCCCGCCGCCACTCGCTCGAGCGCGGCCACCAGCTCCCGCGCCGGCAGGGTCTTGGAGAGGTAGCCGTGGACGCCCTGCTCGAGGGCGTCCGTGATGAGCGTCGGCGCGAAGTTCCAGGTGTAGACGACCACGTGCTCGGCCCGCTCGTTGCGCACCAGCTCCGCGATCTCGTGGTGGTCCGACTCCGGCTGGGCGAACGAGTCGTAGAGGACGACGTCGATCCGATCGGAGAGGGAGGCGTTCGCGTCGATCTCGGCGACGACCACCCGGTCGCGGTAGTGGTCGAACATGTGCGCGAGGCCCGTGAGGACGACGTCGTAGTCGTCGACGAGCGCGACGGTGAGGGGCGCACGGCGGGTCATGGTCGGACGCTACCGCACGGCTCGTCGGGGCGAGCACACCCCCAGGGGTGTACCGCCGCCTCCTCCGGGGTGGTTGCGTAGCCATCGGTCCCGCAACCGCGGAACCGATCAGCGGGCCCCCGCCCGCACAACGGAAGGACGACCGCCATGCTCGGTCTCATCATCAGCCTCATCGTCGTCGGACTCATCGCAGGAGCGCTGGCCCGCCTCATCGTCCCCGGGAAGCAGAGCATCAGCATCGGCATGACCATCGTGCTCGGCATCGTCGGCTCGTTCGTCGGCGGCTTCCTCGGCTTCCTGATCTTCCAGCACGACCCGATGGACGGCTTCTTCCAGCCCGCCGGCATCATCGGCTCGATCATCGGAGCGATCATCGTCCTGCTCGTCTACACCCGCTTCGCCGGCCGCTCCGCCGCGCGACGCTGACCCGCAGCGCACGGCGACAGCGAGGTCGCTGCCGACCCGCCCTCCGCGGGCGTGCAGGCACCACGCTGACCGGCGGCCCCGGCCCGGCTCCCTCCACGGGCCGGGCCGTCGTGCTGTGCGCGGGGTGCCCGGGCGTCGTCCGCGGTCTCCGACGCTGCGTCCGCGGGTGCCGACGCTCCGTCCGCGGAGCCCGCGCCGCGTCCTCCGACCTCCGCGGATCAGCGGCGGAGTCCGTGGCTGTCGCGTCGGTGGCTGCCGAGGCCGTCGCCGCAGAGTCCGAAGCCGCGCAGTCCGTCGCCGCCCAGCCGCTGCGCACCGGGGTGCGCGATGCTCGGGCGATGCCGCTCGTCGTCCCCGATGCCCTCGTCCCGCTCGCGCTCCGGCTCGCCCGCGCGAACCGCACCTTCGTCAGCGCGGAGGGAGCCCGTCGCCGCATCCGGGAGCGCGCGCTCCGTCCCGCCTCTTTCAGACCGCCGCCTCGCCTCCGGCCCGGCGTGCGCGTCGACGTGGAGCAGGTCGGCTCCTGGCCGGTCTACACGATCCGCCCGCGGGTGATCCGCGGCGGCGTCGTCTACGTCCACGGCGGCGGCTGGGTGAACGAGATCGCGCCCCAGCACTGGTGGCTCGCCGCCCGCATCGCCGACGAGGCCTCCGTCGCGGTGACCCTCCCGATCTACCCGCTCGTGCCCTTCGGCACGGCGCTCGAGGCGCGCGACGGCGTCCGCGCCCTGGTGCTGCGGAGTCTGGAGCGGCACGGGGCGACCTGCCTCGCCGGCGACTCGGCGGGCGGCCAGATCGCCCTCTCGACCGCTCTCGCCCTGCGCGACGACGGGGTGGTCCTGCCGCGCACCACCCTCGTCTCGCCCGCGCTCGACCTCTCCTGGAGCAACCCGCGGATCCCCGAGGTGCAGCCGACCGATCCCTGGCTCGGCACCCCGGGCGGTCGCGTCCTCGCCGAGAGCTGGCGCGGCGCCCTCGACCTGCTCGATCCCGTGGTCAGCCCGCTGTTCGGCGACCTGGCGGGCCTCGGCCCCCTCACCGTCTTCACCGGCACGCGGGACGTCCTCAATCCGGACGCCCACGTGCTGGCCGAGCGGGCGGCGGCTGCCGGGGTCCCGTTCGAGCTCCACGAGGCCGTCGGGCAGGTCCACGTGTACCCGCTCGTGCCCACGCGGGCCGGCCGCGAAGCGCAGCACGACCTGGTCGAGGGGCTCCGCGCGTCGGTCTGACCACCGGTCGACTAAGGCGTCCGGCAGGCTCCTCTCAGTCCGTCTTCCGGACGGCGGACGGCGCCTCCGCCCGCTCGTCCCCGACGTCGAGGCGAGCCAGCGCGTTCGCCGTCCCCCTGCGGCCCCGTGTCGCGACCAGGCCGATCATCGCGGCCGCCGCGAGGACGAAGGCGAGCAGCGACCAGAACCCGCCCTCGACGGCGAGCAGGGTCGACCAGCCGCCCGATCCCGCCGCCCAGCGCACGAGCCGCTGCCAGAGGAGCGGTCGCGGCTCGGGACGCAGGCGCACCACCGTCTCGCCGAGGGTCCGTCCGGACCGCAGCACGATCACCAGCTGGAGCAGCGGAGCGACGAACGGCAGGGCGCCGAGAATCACGTCCCCGGGGCTCGAGCGCGTGTCCACCCCCGCGAGCACGAGGCCGACCCCGGTGATCGAGACGAGCGCGCCCGTGATGAGGCTCAGCGCGAGAACGTCGCAGAACATGCCGAACGCGCGGCGGCGGATCGTGACCGGGCGGGCCAGCTCCGGCACCGCGCCCTCGGCCCGGCGGGTGAAGAGGAGGAGGACGGGGGAGAGAAGGGTGCCGAGCAGGGCGCCGGCCGTGTTGGCCAGCAGGTCGTCGACGTCGAAGAGCCGGTAGGCGCACGGGTAGAGGAACCAGTCGCCGGTGAGCTGCGTGACCTCGATGAGGAGCGAGACGGCGAAGCCGGCGACGGTGCCGCCGATCAGCCCGGCGACGAGGCGCCCGCGCAGAGCGAGGTGGCGGACGAGCATCCCGAGGGGGACGAAGAAGACCACGTTCAGGAGCACCTGCGCGGACGCGGGGTTCGTCAGCAGCGCGCGGGGCCCGTCGATCCCGCCCTCCTTCGCGATGTCGCCGACGAAGGCGAACAGGCGCAGCTGCGGACCCGATCCGGTGCGGCAGGCGGCGGCGACCGTCGCCTCGTCGGGCAGGGGGAGGAGCGTGTAGGTGACGAGGGCGAGCGCGTAGACCACGGCGGCGAAGGCCAGCACCGCGTTGCCGATCCCGAGGACGCCGCGCCGCCGGTACTGCAGGGCGGCCCAGGGCACGAGGCCCACGAGGGCGACGGCGGAGCCGAACAGGAGGGCGAGCACGGCGGAGGTCATGCGTCGACAGTAGGAGAGCGGAGGCCGATCCCCACCGACAGGCGCGTCGGGGATCTCCGCCAGCGCGATTCGTCCCTCCCCAGCGCGGGATCCGGGCGCTCCTCCACGGATCCGAGCGATCCCCGTCCGCCGCCTCCACGCCCTGCTAGCGTTTCCTGGGTCGCGTCCAAGAAACGCGTGCACCCCCGACCCCTCCACGAAAGACGTCATGCCGCTGCGCTCCCGCCTCCTCGCCCTCCCCGCCGCCGTCGCGGCCGCCGCGCTCC
Organism: Rathayibacter sp. AY1C2; assembly: GCF_002931195.1. Taxonomy (NCBI): domain Bacteria; kingdom Bacillati; phylum Actinomycetota; class Actinomycetes; order Micrococcales; family Microbacteriaceae; genus Rathayibacter; species Rathayibacter sp. AY1C2. The sequence continues at coordinate 83,927 of NZ_PSWG01000009.1, forward strand.
TGCTCAGCGGCTGCACCGCCGAGACGCCCGACGCCTCCAGCACCCCCGTCGACGGCGGGACCCTGACCTACGCGTCCGGCGACGCCGAGCCCACCTGCCTCGACCCGCACGTCGGCGGCAACTACCCGCAGGCGCTCCTCGCGACGCAGGTGCTCGAGTCGCTCGTCTCGCGCGACGCCGACGGCACCATCACGCCGTGGCTGGCCGAGTCGTGGACCGTCTCGGACGACGCGCTCAGCTACGACTTCACCCTGCGCGAGGGTGTGACCTTCACCGACGGCACCGCCCTCGACGCGGAGGCGGTCGCCTCGAACATCGCGCACCTGCAGGACCCGGCGACCAAGTCCTCCACCGGCTACCTCGCCGTTGCGAAGGTCGCCTCCGTCACCGCGGTCTCGCCGACCGTCGCCCGCTTCACCCTGACCGCGCCGGACAGTGCGCTGCTCGAGTCGCTCGCGCAGCCGTGGACCGCGATCGAGTCGCCCGCCGGCATCGCCCGCGGCGAGGCGGCCAACTGCGAGGCGCCCGTCGGCACCGGCCCCTTCACCGTCTCGGAGTGGGTCAAGCAGGACCACGTGACCCTCACCCGCAATGAGGCCTACGACGCGTCGACCGGCCCGACCGGGGACGGCCACGAGGGCCCCGCGCACCTGGCGAGCATCACCTGGCGCTTCATCCCCGACTCCGCCACCCGCTACGCGGCGCTGCAGTCGGGCGAGGTCGACGTGCTCGACAACGCCCAGCCCGACACTCTGAAGGCCGCGACCGGAGCCACGGACCTCGTCGAGCTCGACGCGCCCCGGCCCGGCTCGGTCAACCGCCTCGAGCTCAACTCCGGCCAGGCGCCGTTCGACGACGAGTCCGTCCGCGAGGCGTTCGTCCGCGGCGTCGGCGTGAACGACGCGATCGACTCGCTCTTCTTCGGCACCGCCGAGCGCTCCTACTCCCCGCTGTCCAGCCGCGAGGCGACCGCGTACTCCGACCCGTCGCTCTTCGAGGACGCCGGGTCCGACTCCGAGACGGCCGCCGCCGAGGACCTGCTCGAGAAGGCCGGCTGGGTGGACTCGGACGGCGACGGCATCCGCGAGAAGGACGGCACGCCGCTGACGCTGCGCTTCCCCGTCAGCACCAACCAGTCGATCCCGGCCGAGCAGTCGCTGTTCGAGCAGATCCAGGCCTCGGCGAAGACCCTCGGCTTCGACGTGCGGATCAGCCTGCTCGACCTGTCGAGCTGGTACACCGCGCTCGCGTCGAACGAGTACGAGCTGGTGAGCGCCCCGTACACGAAGGTCGGACCCGACGTGCTGCGGATCCTCTACTCCTCCTCGGGCATCACCCCCGCGCCGAGCGGCTACTTCGCCAACCACGCGCAGATCGCCGACCCCGCGCTCGACTCGCTGCTCGAGCAGGCGAGCGCCACGACCGACGAGGACGCCCGCGCCGACCTGTACGAGCAGGCCCAGCGGATCGTCCTCGAGGGCTACTGGATCCTGCCGCTCTACGACCAGCAGAACCACTACCTGCACCGGTCGGCCGTCCAGGGCCTCGTCGCCCTCGACACCGTGTCGACCCCCTGGTTCGCCGACGCCTGGGTCTGACCCGGCTCCGCAGAGCCGCCTGCACCGATCGATGAGCGGACGCACGCCGGTCGAGTAGCCGCCGCGGCGGCGCATCGAGACCCCGCGATCGGGACGGGCGGATCTCGAGACGCCCGCTTCGCGGGCTGCTCGATCAGCAGGGATCCGTCCTCCATGCTGGTCGAGTAGCCGCCGTCGGTCGCGCATCGCGTGCTCCGGAGGGAAGGGACCTCGACGACGCCCCCCTCCACCGCCCCGACCAGAGAGGACGCCCGCCCGCATGATCCGCCGCGTGCTCCTCCGCCTCGGCGGCGCCCTCGTGGTGCTGTGGGCCGTCGCGACCGCCGTCTTCGTCCTCATCCGCCTCGTCCCCGGCGATCCGGCGCAGGCGATCCTCGGCGGTCCGGGCTCGCAGGCGTCGCCGGAGGCGCTCGCCGCGGTGCGGGAGCAGTACGGCCTCGACCAGCCGCTCCTCGTGCAGTACCTGGTGCAGCTCGGCAGGCTCGCGCGCGGCGACCTCGGCACCTCCTACTCCCTGCGCACCCCGGTCGCGCAGATCCTCGGCGAGCAGCTGCCCGGCACCCTCCTGCTCGCCGTGCTCGCGCTCACCGCCGCATGGATCCTCGCGTTGGCGACCGCCCTCTGGTCGACCCGGGGCGGCCGGCTCGCCGCCGCGATCGGGTCCGGCCTCGAGCTCACGGCGGCCGCGCTCCCGCACTTCTGGCTGGCGACCGTGCTGATCGCCGTCTTCGCGACCGCGCTGCGCTGGCTGCCCCCGGTCAGCACCGGGTCGCCCGCCGGGCTGGTGCTGCCGACGCTCACCCTCGCGATCCCGCTGGCGGGCTTCCTCGGCCAGGTGATGCGCCGCTCCCTCCTCGACGCGCTGGAGTCGCCGTTCGTGCTCGCCGCTCGGGGGCGCGGCGAGGGCGAGCTCGGCGTCCGCACCCGCCACGCCCTGCGCCACGCGGTCCTGCCGGGCGTCTCGCTCTCGGGCTGGGCGTTCGGCTACCTGATCGGCGGGGCCGTGGTGGTCGAGACGATCTTCGCGAGGCCGGGGCTCGGCCGGACTCTGCTCGCGGCGGTGACCGTCCGTGACGTGCCGGTGGTGACGGGTGTCGTGCTGGTCACGGCGCTGGCGTACATCGTCGTGACGCTCGCCACCGATCTGCTGACGCGCGTGATCGACCCGCGGCTGGCTCGGCGGGAGGCGGTCGCGTGAGCGAGCTCGAGCTGCGCGCCGCCCGCCCGCTCCGCCGGGGTGCCTCCCGCCTCCGCGCCGGCGAGGTGCTGGCCGCGGTCTTCGTCGTGCTGCTCCTGCTCGCCGCCGTCGCGCCCGGGCTGCTCGCCCCCTCCGATCCGCTCGCCGTCGCCCCGCGCGACGCCTTCACCCCACCGGGTGCCGCGCACCTGCTCGGCACCGACGAGTCCGGTCGCGACGTCCTCAGCCGCCTCATCGCGGGGGCCGGCGCATCCCTCCTGATCGGCGCCAGCGCCACCGCGATCGGCCTCGTCCTCGGCGCGGTGCTCGGGGTGGTCGCGGCGTTCGGCGGCCGCGTCGTCGACGGCGTGATCGGCCGCGTACTCGAGGTGCTCTTCGCCTTCCCCGCACTCCTGCTCGCGCTGCTCGTGATCGTGGTCACGGGTCCCGGAGTCGTCCCCGCCACCATCGCGGTCGGCCTCTCCACCGCGCCGGGGTACGCCCGCATCCTGCGCACGCAGCTGCTCGGCATCCGCGACTCCGGCTACGTCGAGGCGGCGCGCGTGCTGGGGCACGGACCCGTCCGCATCCTCGTCCGGCACGTCCTCCCCAACACCTTCGGGCCGCTCGCCGTGCTGGCGACCCTCGGCGTCGGCCAGGCGATCGTCTGGGCCTCGGCCCTCAGCTACCTGGGCCTGGGCGCCGAGCCGCCCGCGCCGGAGTGGGGCGCGATGCTCTCGGCGGGCCGCACCTACCTCGCGAGCGCGTGGTGGCTGACCGTGTTCCCAGGACTGGCGATCGTGCTGACCACGATCGCGACGACGATCCTCGGCGGGCGTCTGCGGGGTGCGCGGTGAGCGCGGTCGTCGTCGAGGGGCTCCGGGTCGCCTTCGACGGAGTCGAGGTGGTGCACGGGGTCTCGTTCCGCGTGGACCCGGGGGAGTGCGTCGCGATCGTCGGCGAGTCCGGGTCCGGCAAGAGCGTCACCGCGCGAGTGCTGCTGGGGCTGAGCGGAGGCGCCGTGACCGGGAGCGTCCGCGTCGGCGGTACCGAGGTGGTCGGAGCGGGCGAGCGGGAGCTGCGGCGGCTGCGCGGCGGATCCGTCGGCTTCGTCCCGCAGGACGCGCTGCTCTCGCTCGACCCGCTGCGCCCGATCGGCCGCGAGATCGGCGACGTGCTCCGCCTCCACGGCCGCCTCCCCGCGGCCGAGCGCGCGCAGCGGACGGTCGAGGCCCTGGCGAGCGTCGGCATGCCGGAGCCGGCCGAGCGGATGCGGGAGCGCTCGGGCGACCTCTCCGGCGGGCTCCGCCAGCGCGCCCTCCTCGCGGCGGCCGTGGCGCTCGATCCGCCGCTGCTCGTCGCCGACGAGCCGACCACCGCGCTCGACGTCACCGTCCAGGCCCGCGTGCTCGAGCTCTTCGCCGAGCAGAAGGCGCGCGGCCGGGCGCTCGTCCTGGTCTCGCACGACCTCGCGGTGGTGGCGGGCCTCGCCGACCGCATCCTCGTGCTGGCCGACGGCCGCGTGGTGGAGGAGGGGACCGCGGCCGAGGTGCTGCGCGCGCCCCGCAGCCCCGAGGCCCGCGCGCTCGTGGCCGCCGTCCCCGCCGGGCGACCGCGCGGCTCCCGGCTCACCGACCCGACCGCACCGGCGACTCCGCCCGAGACCCCCGGGGAGGTCGTGGTCGCGGCCCGCGGACTCGCCGCCCGCTTCCCGCTGCCCGGTGGAGGAGTGCGGGTCGCGGTCGACGACGTCGACCTCCGGCTGCGGCGCGGCGAGACCGTCGGGCTCGTCGGCGAGTCCGGGTCGGGCAAGAGCACGGTGGCCCGGCTCGTGCTGGCGCTGCGGCGTCCGGACGAGGGCGCCGTCGAGCTGTTCGGCGAGCCGTGGTCGGCAGCGACCGAGCGCTCCCGCCGTCCCCGCCGCCCGCGGATCGGCGCCGTCTACCAGGACAGTCTCTCCTCGTTCGACCCGCGCTGGAGCGTCGGCCGCCTCCTCCGCGACGCCGGCGCCGCCTCCGTGCCCGCGCTGCTCGAGAGCGTGGGGCTCGACCCCGCCCTGGAGCGGCGCTCGCCGCGGACCCTCTCCGGCGGTCAGCGCCAGCGCGTCTCGATCGCCCGGGCGCTGGCGACGCGCCCCGACGTGCTGATCTGCGACGAGCCCGTCTCGGCCCTCGACGTGTCGGTGCAGGCGCAGATCCTCGACCTGCTCGACGACCTGCAGCGCCGTCACGGCCTCGCCCTCCTCCTCATCTCGCACGACCTCGGCGTGATCGCGCACATGAGCGATCGCATCGCCGTGATGCGCGAGGGTCGGATCGTCGAGGCGGGGCCGGCCACGTCGCTCCTCGCCGTACCGCAGGAGGAGTACACGCGCCGCCTGCTCGCCGCCGCCCCTCGCCTCGAGCGCTGAGCCGTCCGCGGCGCGGCCCCCGCGCAAGCCCGCGCCGCGAATCCGCCGCACCTCCACCACGTGTCGGACCTGCGGCGTAGCGTTGCCGAGGTGATGCGCCCGACGACCCAGACCCTCGGCCAGCTCCGTGCCTCCGGGCACGTGCAGAAGAGCCTCCGCACCGAGATCCGCGACAACCTGCTCGATGCTCTGCGCGAGGGCCGCGACCCCTGGCCGGGCCTGCACGGCTTCGCCGAGACGGTCATCCCGCAGGTCGAGCGCGCCGTCATCGCCGGCCACGACATCGTCCTGCTGGGCGAGCGCGGCCAGGGCAAGACCCGCCTCCTGCGCACCCTCGTCGGCCTGCTCGACGAGTGGACGCCCGTCATCGCGGGGTCCGAGCTCGGCGAGCACCCCTACGAGCCGATCACCACGGAGAGCCGCCGCCGAGCGGAGGAGCTGGGCGAGGACCTGCCCGTCGCCTGGAAGCCCCGCGAGGAGCGCTACGTCGAGAAGCTGGCCACGCCCGACACCAGCGTCGCCGACCTCATCGGCGACGTCGACCCGATGAAGGTGGCCGAGGGCCGCAGCCTGGGCGACCCGGAGACCATCCACTTCGGCCTCATCCCGCGCAGCCACCGCGGCATCGTCGCGATCAACGAGCTGCCGGACCTCGCCGAGCGGATCCAGGTCGCCATGCTCAACGTGATGGAGGAGCGCGACATCCAGATCCGCGGCTACGTCCTCCGCCTCCCCCTCGACGTCCTCGTCGTCGCGAGCGCGAACCCGGAGGACTACACGAACCGCGGCCGGATCATCACGCCGCTGAAGGACCGCTTCGGCGCCGAGATCCGCACCCACTACCCGACCGCCCTCGTCGACGAGGTCGCCGTCATCCGTCAGGAGGCGGACCTCGTCGCGACCGTGCCCGATGCGCTCATCGAGATCCTCGCCCGCTTCACGCGGGCCCTGCGCGAGTCGAGCTCCGTCGACCAGCGCAGCGGTGTCAGCGCCCGCTTCGCCATCGCCGGCGCCGAGACCATCGCCGCCGCCGCCCTGCACCGCGCCACCCGCCGCGGCGAGGAGGAGGCGGTCGCCCGCCCCATCGACCTCGAGACCGCCGTCGACGTGCTCGGCGGCAAGATCGAATTCGAGTCGGGGGAGGAGGGCCGCGAGGACGAGATCCTCGACCACCTGCTCCGTCAGGCCACCGCCGAGACCGTCCGCGCCCACCTGCGCGGCGTCGACCTCGGGCCGCTCGTCGAGGCGGTCGAGAACGGCGCGATGATCACGACCGGCGAGCAGGTGACCGCCCGCGAGTTCCTGGCCGGCCTGCCGCTGCTGGGCGAGGCCCGCGTGTACGACGAGGTCGCCGAGCGCCTCGACGCCGTGGGGGAGGGGCGCCGCGCCGGAGCGGTCGAGCTCGCCCTCGAGGGCCTCTACCTCTCGCGCAAGCTGAGCAAGGAGACGGGCGGGGGCGAGGCCGTCTATGGCTGATGCTCCGCGCGGCAACCGGCGGCTGAAGCGCGACGCGCGCTACGCGAAGTACGACGGGGGACCCGATCCGCTCGCTCCTCCGGTCGACCTGAAGGAGGCCCTCGACGCGATCGGCGAGGACGTGATGGGCGGCACCTCGCCCGAGCGCGCCCTGCGCGAGTTCCTCCGCCGTGGCACCCGCGACCGCGAGGGCCTGGACGACCTGGCCGCCCGCGTCGCCGAGCGGCGTCGCGAGCTCACGCAGAGGAACAACCTCGACGGCACGCTCCGCGAGATCCGCGAGCTCCTCGACAAGGCCGTCCTCGCCGAGCGCAAGCAGCTCGCCCGCGACACGCAGATGGACGACGGCGACCGCGCGCTCGCAGAGATCCAGCTCGACAGCCTCCCGCCCTCACCGGCCGCGGCCGTCTCGGAGCTCCGCGACTACCGCTGGCAGAGCCCCGAGGCGCGCGCCGACTTCGAGCGGATCCGCGAGCTCCTGGGCCGCGAGATGCTCGATCAGCGCTTCGAGGGGATGAAGCAGGCCCTCGAGAACGCGAGCGACGAGGACCGGGCCGCGATCGACGCGATGCTCCGCGACCTGAACGAGCTGCTCGAGGCGCACGCGCGCGGGGAGGACACCCCCGAGCAGTTCGACGCCTTCATGGAGCAGCACGGCGAGTACTTCCCCGAGGGACCGGAGTCGGTGGACGAGCTGATCGACGCGCTCGCCGCCCGCGCGGCCGCGGCCCAGCGGATGCGCAACTCGATGACCGCCGAGCAGCGCGCCGAGCTCGACGCGCTCGCCCAGGAGGCCTTCGGCACGCCGGAGCTCATGCAGTCCCTCGGCCGCCTCGACGAGACCCTGCGGGGGCTCCGTCCCGGCGAGGACTGGGGCGGCTCCGAGCGGATGGACGGCGAGCAGGGGCTCGGCCTCGGCGACGGGACGGGCGTGTTCCAGGAGCTGGCCGACCTCGACGCCCTCGCCGACCAGCTCGCGCAGACGGACCGCTCCTCCCTCGACGACCTCGACCTCGACCTGCTGGCGAAGCGCCTCGGCGAGGACGCCTCGGTCGACGCGCAGACGCTGAAGCGCCTGGAGCGGGCCCTGCGCGACTCCGGGACCCTGCGCCGCGGCTCCGACGGCCGCCTCGCCCTCAGCCCGAAGGCCATGCGCCAGCTCGGGAAGGCGCTCCTGCGCGACATCGCCGAGACCGTCTCCGGCCGTCAGGGCGCCCGCGACGTCCGGCGCGCGGGCGCGGCGGGCGAGCGCTCCGGAGCGACGCGCTCGTGGGAGTTCGGCGACACCGAGGCCTGGGACATCCCCCGCACGGTGACCAACGCCCTCACCCGCACCGCCGGCGAGGGCCGACCGGTCGGCTCCGGTGTGCGCATCCGGATCGACGACGTCGAGGTGCAGGAGACGGAGGCGCGGACGCAGGCCTGCGTCGCGCTCCTCGTCGACACGTCGTTCTCGATGGCGATGGACGGCCGCTGGGTGCCGATGAAGCGCACCGCGCTCGCCCTGCACACCCTGATCAGCAGCCGGTTCCGCAACGACGCGCTGCAGCTCGTCGCCTTCGGCCGACGCGCCGAGGTGATGGACGTCGAGCAGCTGGTCGGCCTGGACGCGGAATGGGACAAGGGCACGAACCTGCACCACGCGCTGCTGCTGGCCAACCGGCACTTCCGCAAGCACCCGAACGCGCAGCCGGTGCTGCTCATCGTCACCGACGGCGAGCCGACCGCGCACCTCGAGCCCGACGGCGGCGTCTTCTTCGACTACCCGCCGGACCCGCTGACCGTCGCCGTCTCGGTCCGCGAGCTCGACGCGTCGCTCCGCCTCGGCGCGCACACCACGTTCTTCCGCCTGGGTGACGACTCGGGCCTCGCGCGCTTCATCGACTCGCTCGCCCGCCGGGTCGGCGGCTCGGTGGTGAACCCGGAGGCGGAGGACCTGGGAGCGGCCGTCGTCTCCTCCTACCTCGGCGCTCGCGGCGCGGGTCCGGGAGGCGGCGGAGCGCCGGGCGAGGAGCTGTTCGGCCGCGGCTGGAGCTTCTGAGCGGTTCAGGAGGCAGGAGGGATCCGCTCCCGCGGCTGAGGATCAGCGCGTCCCCGTCGCTCCTGCGGCGTTCGTCCTGACCTCCGACCGCGCCCGGCTCAGAACAGCGGCCAGGGCACCGCGGGCATCCCGCCCCGCGGGCCCGGGAAGCGGCCGAAGGAGCCGAGCCGCTCGCAGCGCTTCGCGAACGCGGCGACCTCGTCCTCGGTGAGCAGCTCCGAGAGCGCCTCGCCGAGCGGTCCGTCGACCTGCGCGCGCAGGAGCGCCAGCGCCGTCAGCTCCTCCTCGAGCAGCGGTTCGCCGATCCAGCCCCAGAGGACCGTGCGCAGCTTGTGCTCGGAGTGGAAGGTGAGGCCGTGGTCGACCCCGTAGCGGTGGCCGTCGGGCAGCGCGAGCACGTGCCCGCCCTTCCGGTCCGCGTTGTTGGCGACCACGTCGAACACGGCCATCCGGCGCAGCGCCGTCGAGTCCTCGTGCACGAGGGAGATGTCCCGGTCCTCCTCGTCGCTGCCGTCGAGGACGTGCCGCCATCCGTCGGGCACGGCGTCGGCGGGCACCAGGTCGACCGCGTCCTGGTCCGGATCGATGTCCTGCCAGAGCTGGACCATGCCCGGCCCGAGCGGACCGTCGCGGAGCCACGTGCGCGGCACCACGTTCCAGCCGAGCGCCTCCGAGACGAGGTAGGCGGCGACCTCGCGGCCCGCGAGCACGCCGTCCGGGAAGTCCCACAGCGGCTTCTCGCCCGAGATCGGCTTGTAGACGACGGACGTCTCGCCGAGCTGCGCGAGGAACGTCGCGTTCGAGGCGATCGTGATCCGGCCGGCCAGCTCCAGCTCGCCGTCGAGCCCGCCCGGGTCGCTCATGCGAGCGGGCAGTCGTGCCCGTCGGGATCCATCGGCTCGCCGCAGCGGGGGCAGAGCGGACGTCCGGCGCCGACGACCTCGAGGGTGCGCTTCGCGAAGGCGCGCGCCGTGCCGACCGGGATCTTCACCTGCAGCATCTCGGTGGGCTCGGGCTCCTCCTCGGAGTCGTCCTCCGCCTCGGTCAGCGGGTAGGCCTCGATCACGATCTGCGCGGTGGACGGGTCCCAGCCGAGGCTGAGACCGCCGACGCGGAACTCGGGCTCCACGGGCTGGTCGAGCGGGTCGTTGTCGACGAGCTCCGGGGGAGTGCCGGCGGGGACGCTGACCGGGTTGCCCTGGGCGGTCATCAGCTGGTCGAGGATCTCGTCGATCTTCTCGGCGAGGAGGGCCGACTGCTGCTTCTCGAGGCCGACGCTGACCACGCGGGGCCCGGTCTTGGCCTGGAGGTAGAAGGAGCGCGAGCCGGGTGAGCCGACGGTCCCCACGACGACGCGATCGGGCCAGTCGAATCCGTGCACGATCGGAGGCATGCCCTCAGTCTACGAGCGCCCGCCTCCGCAGTGGCTGCGCGCGTCGGGCTCGGGCGGCCTGCTGATCGAGTCGCCGTCTCTTCTGCTGACCGAGCCCCCCGCGGAGCGGACGCATCGAGATCCGCCGCTGCCGAGCACCAGCGTCCCTGCCGCTCGATCGAGCCCTGAAGCGGCCCTCCCGAACCCGCGCCTACTCGTGCCCCGCCCCGCCCCCCACGGCGGCGTCCGCCACGGGGGCCGCCTTCCGCAGCCAGCCCAGGTCCCCGGCGTCCGTGTTCATCGCGACGACCTCGGGCCGCCCCGCGCCGTAGCGGATGATCGACACCGACGCCGGTCCGACGCTGAGCCTCTGGAACAGGTCGAGGTGCATGCCGAGCGCGTCCGCGAGGATCGCCTTGATCGTGTCGCCGTGGCTGACCGCCGCCCACACCGCGCCGGCCCCGTGCTCCTCCGCCACCGCCGCGTCGTGCCGCCGGATCGCCGACACGGCCCGGGCCTGCATCGCGAGCATCCCCTCGCCGCCGGGGAACACCACCGCGGAGGGCTGGTTCTGCACCGTCGCCCAGAGCGGCTCCGTCGCGAGATCCCGCAGCGAGCGCCCCGACCAGTCGCCGTAGTCGCACTCGGTGATGCCCTTGTCGATCACCGTCGCCGGCGATCCCGTCTGCCGCTCGAGGACGAAGCGCGTGGTCTGCCGGCACCGCTCGAGCGGGCTCGACACCACGGTCGCGAGCTCGACCGCCGCCAGCCGCTCCCCGGTGCGCGCCGCCTGCGTGCGTCCGACGTGGTCGAGCCGCACTCCGGCGGTCCGTCCGGCGAGGATCCCCGCGGTGTTCGCGGTGGTGCGTCCGTGCCGGACGAGGAGGAGCGTGGGCATGGGGCCAGCGTAGGCGGCCGTGCTCCGCCCCGCCCCGTCGAGCCGCCGGGGCCGCGCCGGTGCGTTCCGCGCGACTCCATCGCGGGACGGATGCCCCGACCGCAGCGCCTGCCTAGGGTGGAGGAGCGGCCGCCCACCGCGGCCCGGAAGGGACACACATGGACGGGACGACGCCCCCCGGCATTCCCCAGGACGGCACGGACACCGAGAGCCCCGCCGCGCGCACCGCCGCCGACGGCACCGCTGCCGAGCACACCGACTCCGCGCACACCGACTCCGCGACCCCCGCATGGGCCGCCCCCGAGGCCTCCGGCCGCCACGGCGAGGTCGCCCTGCGGATCCGCGGCCTCCGCAAGCGCTTCGGCGACAAGGAGGCCGTGAAGGACATCGACCTCGACGTCCCCGCCGGGTCCTTCTTCGGGCTCGTCGGCCCCAACGGCGCGGGCAAGACGACGACCCTCTCGATGGCCACGGCCCTGCTCCGCCCCGACAGCGGCGTCGTCACGATCCACGAGGTCGACGTCTGGAAGGACACCCTCGAGGCGAAGCGGCTGATCGGCGTCCTCGCCGACGGCGTCAAGCTGTTCGACCGCCTCACCGGTCTCCAGCTCGTCACCTACTACGGTCTGCTCTGCGGGCTCGAGCGATCCGTCGTCGTCGAGCGGACCGACGACCTCCTCGCCCTGCTCGGCCTCGATCCGGCCGACCGCACGCTCGTCGTGGACTACTCCGCGGGCATGACCAAGAAGATCGCGCTCGCCTGCGCGCTCGTGCGCGCCCCGCGCCTCCTGGTGCTCGACGAGCCGTTCGAGTCGGTCGACCCGGTCTCGGCGGCGAACATCCGCGACATCCTCACCGGCTTCGTCGCGTCGGGCGGCACGGTCATCGTGTCGTCCCACTCCATGGACCTCGTCGAGCGGATGTGCGACCGGGTCGCCGTCATCGCCGACGGCCGCGTGCTCGCCTCCGGCACCCTCGAGGAGGTCCGCGCCGGCTCCAGCCTCGAGGAGCGCTTCGTCGAGCTGGTCGGCGGCCGCACCCACCAGGAGGGACCGGCATGGTTGCGCATCTCCTGAGGCTGCGGCTGCTCCTGCTCCGCAACTCGCTGACGCGGAACGTGTGGCAGCTGATCGGCGTGATCCTCGGCGGTCTCTACGCGATCGCGGTGCTCGGCCTGGTCGCGGCCGGCCTGGTCGCGCTCGGAGGCACGGACCCGGCGTTCGCGAACGTCGCGATCGTCCTCGGCGGATCCGCTCTGATCCTCGGCTGGGTGCTCGGGCCGATCTTCCTGTCCGGCTCCGACCAGAGCCTCGACCTGCCCACCCTCGCGACGTTCCCGATCCCGCTGCGGACCCTCCTCCTCGGGCTCGCCGCCGCGGGCCTCGCGGGCATCCCCGGCGTGGTGACCACGCTCGGGGCGCTCGCCTCCGCCGCCGCCTGGTGGAGCCGTCCGATCGGGATCCTGCCCGGCCTCGTCGCCGCGGTGATCGGCGTCGCGACCTGCGTGGTCGCGTCCCGCCTGATCGGCGCGCTCACCACGGGCCTGGGCTCGAGCCGCCGCTACCGCGAGGTGATCGGCGGCGTCGTGCTCGTCGTCGTCATCCTGCTCGGACCGCTCTTCTTCGGCCTGACCAACGTGATCCGCGACGGCCTGGACGTCCTGCCCGTGATCGCGGGCGCCCTCGGCTGGTCGCCGCTCGGCGCGATCTGGGCCGTCCCCGGATCCGTCGTCGCGGGCGACTGGGTCGCGGCGATCGCGCGCCTGCTGATCGGGCTCGCGACGCTGGCCGTCCTCGTCTGGGCGTGGGCCCGGGCGCTGCGGCACGCGCTCGCGGAGCCCGCCGCGTCCGGCGCGCACTCCGCCTCCGGATCCGCGGGCCTCGGCCTGTTCGGGCGCTTCCCCGGCACCCCGACCGGCGCCGTCGCCGCGCGTGCCCTCGGATACTGGTGGCGCGACCCGCGCTACAGCCGCGGGCTCCTCGTCATCCCCGCCGTCGTCGTCCTCGCGGTGTTCTACTCCGCGATCGGCAGCGGCGGCGATACCTTCGTGCTGCTCTCGGCCGTGCTCGTCGGCCTGATCTTCGGCGTGACCCTCTGCGCCGACGTGTCGTACGACGGCACCGCCTGGGCGGCGCACGTCAGCTCCGGAGTGACGGGGTCGGCCGACCGCGCCGGTCGCGTCGTCGCCGCCGCGATCATCGGCGTCCCTGCGGTGGTCGTCGTGGCGGTGGGCACCGCGCTGTACGCGGGACGCGCCGACGCGATCCCGGCCGTGCTGGGCATGGCGCTGGCCCTCGTGCTCAGCGGGTTCGGAGTGTCGAGCGTCGCCTCGTCGCTCGTCGTCTACCCCGTGCCCGGGCCGGGGGACAGCCCGCTGAAGACGCCGCCGGGCTCCGGGATGATCTCGAGCGTCGTGATGCTGGGGAGCATGGCCGCGACCGGTCTGCTGGCGCTCCCGTCGATCGTCCTCGGCGCGATCTCGCTCATCGGCGGCGACCCGGCCTTCGGCCTGGCCGGACTGGCGGCCGCCCTCGTGCTGGGCACCGTCTTCGCGCTGGTCGGCATCCGCGTCGGCGGTCGGATCGTCGACCGCCGAGCGCCGGAGCTGTTCGCCGCCCTCGTGACGATCGGCTGACGCGGGTGGCGGGGCGCGGGGCCGGCGGTGCCCGCCCGCTCCCCGTCTCCGCCCCGCTCCTCGCCCCCGCGAGTGCGCGAAAGTTGTCGCACTCGAGCTCAAGTGCGACAACTCCTGCACACTCGCGGGAGCGCCGAGTGCCGAGTGCCGAGCACTCAAGAGTCGTGGTAGTCGAGCGCGAGCACGATGATTTCTGCGCACTCGAGGGTCGCTCGAGTGGACGAGTGTCGAGTCTCCAAGAGTCGTCGCAGTCGAGGGCGAGTGCGACAACTCCTGCGTGCTTGCGAGTGCGACGACTCCTGCACACTCGCCGGAGCCCGCGAGGACCGCGCGCACCCGCGAGTGGCCGCGCGCCCGCGAAGGCCCGCACGCAGGAGCCGCGGCAGAATGTGGACATGCGCAGCCTCGAAGTCCTCCTCGATCCGGAGTCGGAGGCTCGCGTCCGCGGCCAGTGGGAGGCGCTCGAGGCGGCCGGCATCCCGAGCCTCGCGCTGCACACGTCCGCCAGCAACCGCCCGCACCTCACCCTGGTCGCCGGGCCCGAGCTGACCGCCCCGGAGCCGGGCGCGCTCGGTCCGCTGCCGGCGACGGCCGACTTGGGCGCCGTCCTCCTCTTCCCGCACGCCGGGCGCTTCGTCCTCGCCTGGGGAGTGGTCCGCTCGCCCGCCCTCGACGCGCTGCACGATCGGGCCACGCGCCTCGTGCCGGGCGGCGTCGATACCTCGCTGCCGGACGCCTGGACGCCGCACATCAGTGTCTCGCGCCGCCTCCGCGCCGAGCAGCTCGGCGACGCCGTCCCCCTCCTCGGCGAGCCGTTCACCGTCGGCCTCGCGGGCGTCCGCTTCTGGGACGGCGACACCCGCACCCTCACCGACCTCTGATCCGGACGCCGCAGAAGCCCCCGACCACCCCGCATCCGCCTCCCCAGCTCCCTCCCTGCAGCCCTTCTCCACAGTTCCCCGGACCCCCGGGGCGGCGTCGGAGGCGGCGGGTAGAGTTCCCCGGGTGACAGAGCCCACCGCGACAGCCCTCCCCGCCCCGCCGCTCGCCGACCCCTCGGCGGAGTCCCGCGGCGGCGTCCGGAGCGACGCGGCGAGCGGCGCCCCGGGATCCGGATCCTCCGAGGCGCAGGCGATCCTCGAGAAGGTCTTCGGCTACGGCTCCTTCCGCGGCGAGCAGCAGGCCATCGTCGAGCAGGTCATTGGAGGCGGTGACGCCGTCGTCCTCATGCCCACCGGCGGCGGCAAGTCGCTCTGCTACCAGATCCCCGCCATCGTGCGCCCCGGCACCGGCGTGGTCGTGTCCCCGCTCATCGCGCTGATGCAGGACCAGGTCGACGCCCTCCGCGCGAACGGCGTCCGCGCCGAGTTCCTCAACTCCACCCAGGACGCGGGCGAGCGCAGCCGCGTCGAGCGCGCCTACCTCGACGGCGAGCTCGACCTGCTCTACGTCGCCCCGGAGCGCCTGGGCAACGAGGGCATGAAGCAGTTCCTCGCCCGCGGCCGGATCGCCCTCTTCGCGATCGACGAGGCCCACTGCGTCAGCCAGTGGGGCCACGACTTCCGCCCCGACTACCTCGCATTGGGCGAGCTCGCCGAGCGCTGGCCCGACGTCCCGCGCATCGCCCTCACCGCGACCGCCACCGAGGCGACGCACCGCGAGATCACCTCGCGCCTGCACCTCGGTGCCGCCCGCCACTTCGTCTCGAGCTTCGACCGCCCGAACATCCAGTACCGGATCGTCAACAAGGTCGAGCCGCGCAAGCAGCTGATCGACTTCCTGCGGCGCGAGCACGCGCACGACGCGGGCATCGTCTACGCCCTCTCCCGCAAGAGCGTCGAGGCGACGGCCGAGGCGCTGCGCTCGGCGGGCTTCGACGCCGTCGCGTACCACGCGGGCCTCGACTCGCGGGTGCGCGCCGCCGCCCAGTCGCGGTTCCTCCGCGAGGAGGGCGTCATCGTCTGCGCGACCATCGCCTTCGGCATGGGGATCGACAAGCCGGACGTGCGGTTCGTCGCGCACATCGACCTGCCCAAGTCGGTCGAGGGCTACTACCAGGAGACGGGTCGCGCCGGCCGCGACGGACTGCCGTCCACCGCCTGGCTCGCGTACGGACTGCAGGACGTGGTGCAGCAGCGCCGGATGATCGACGAGTCGCCGGGAGACCTGGCGCACCGTCGGCGGATGTCCGCGCACCTGGACGCGATGCTCGCGCTCTCCGAGACGGTCCAGTGCCGCCGGGTGAACCTGCTCGCCTACTTCGGCCAGGAGAGCACCGCCTGCGGCAACTGCGACACCTGCCTCGAGCCTCCCGCCTCCTGGGACGGCACGGTCGCGGCGCAGAAGTTCCTGTCGACGGTCGTCCGCCTCAAGCGCGAGCGCAACCAGCAGTTCGGCGCCGGTCACATCATCGACGTCCTCCGCGGCAAGACCACGCCGCGCACCACCCAGCACCAGCACGACGGCCTCGCCACCTGGGGCATCGGCGCCGAGCTCAGCGACACCCAGTGGCGCGGAGTCGCCCGCCAGCTCCTCGCGCAGGGCCTGCTCGGCGTGAACGACGACGGCTTCGGCACGCTCGTGCTCACGCCCGCGTCCGGCTCCGTCCTCGGCGGCGAGCGGAAGGTCGAGCTGCGGCAGGAGCCGGAGAAGCCGGCTCGCTCCAGCGGATCCTCCCGCTCCGGACGGTCCACCGTGGCCGAGCTGTCGGGCGAGGCTCAGCCGCTGTTCGAGCGGCTCCGGGAGTGGCGCGCCGCGCAGGCCCGCGCGCAGGCGGTCCCGGCCTACATCGTCTTCAACGACGCGACCCTCCGCGAGATCGCGACCGCCGAGCCGGCGACGATGGACGCGCTCAGCATCATCGGCGGCGTCGGCCAGAAGAAGCTGCTCACCTACGGCGAGGCCGTGCTCGCCGTCGTCGCGGGGGAGAGCCCCGAGATCGCCGTCCCGGAACCCGGTGAGGAGGCTCCCGCTCCCCGCCGCGCGCCGGCCGCCCGTGGCGGGTCGTCCCGCTCGCAAGGGGCGAAGCCCTCGTTCGGCCGCGAGTCGTCCGGTCCGCCCGTGTCCGCCGCGCAGCCGCCGGAGGACGACTGGGTGCCGCCGGACGAGCCCGACTGGGAGCCCGGCTGGGACAGCTACTGATCCGTCGCTGAGGCGCGCGGTTCACCGCCCGCGACGGAGGCGGGCGCCGGCGCGGGCGACCGCGTTCCGGCGTCAGCGTCGACGATCGTGCCCACCTCGTCACCGACGCGAGCGTCCTCGGCCCAACGCACCGACGAGCGCCCTCAGCCGTTCGCGCCCGTCGACGCCATCCACCCGCCGAGCAGCGTGCAACAGAACGACACCGCGAGACCCGCCACCGGCACCCAGAACGCGATGCGCCGCCGCACCAGCAGCACGATCGAGACGACCAGCGCCGCGAGGAACGGCACCCACACTCCTCCTGCGGCGAGGACCACCCCGCCCTCGATCAGGCCGATGTCGCAGGCGTTCGATCCGCCGCACGAGTCGCTGGCCATCGCGAAGAACAGCCCGAAGAACGACAGCAGCAGCGTCACCGCGGAGGCCACGAGGATCAGCACGATCGTCAGCACCAGGTCCCAGACGCGGACCGGGCGCCCATACGGAACCCCGGATCCCGGCGCGGCCGGAGGCGCGGTAGGCGCGGCCGCGACGTCCACGGGCGGCGCACCCGGAGTCCGGGGAGGCGCCGCCGCGACGTCCGCGGGCGGCCCGGCCGCCGGGTGTCGGGCGGGCGGAGGGGGAGGCAGCGGCGGCTCGCTCATGCCGAGAGACTAGCGAGGCGGCCTCCGGTGCGGCGTCCCTCCTCCGCAGAAGCAGCCCGTAGGGACAGCCCGTTCAGCACACGGACGAGCCGCCCCCTTCTCCGCTCCCGTCGCAGGGACAGCCCGTCCTGCGCACGAGCCGCGCGCCCCGCCCCCGCCTGGTCGGTTCCGACAACGCGCTTCCGCCTCCGCCCGGCGCCGTTTGTGCCCGGGCGACGGAACGTTTCCGCCGCGCCGCCGCGCGACCTACCGTGCGAGGACCGCCTCCGCTGCCGCGCCCGTCGGCGCACGACGCACCGGGAGCGGCCCGAACCGCAGACGGTCGAAGGGACACGAACACCATGGTCAGCACCGCTCCCCACCCCCGCTCCGCCGCCGACGCCGCCGACCGGGCGGCCACCGGGCGCACGCGGGCCCGGCGCTCCCGCTCGGGCTCCATCGCGCCCACGCCGCCGGTGGACTCCCTCGGCTCCGAGGTCGACGCGCGCCTGGACGAGGACGGCGCCCCCGCCGTCGACGTCGCCGCCCTCGGCGAGACCCTGCTCGGCGCCTGGCGCGAGCAGCGCCTCGCCAGCCGCGCCCTGACCGCCCGCCCCGAGCTGCACCGCACCGACGGCCTCCCGATGAAGGAGCACCGCCTCCGCGTCTCGGAGCAGATGCGCGTGCTCGCGGCCGAGGGCGGCGTGCACCGCGCCTTCCCGGTCGACCTCGGCGGCGAGGCCGACCACGGTGGCAACATCGCCGGCTTCGAGGAGCTGGTCACCGCCGACCCGTCGCTGCAGATCAAGTCCGGCGTGCAGTGGGGGCTCTTCGGCGCCGCGGTCCTGCACCTGGGCACGCGCCCGCACCACGAGAAGTGGCTGCCGGGGATCATGAGCCTCGAGATCCCGGGCGCCTTCGCGATGACCGAGACCGGGCACGGCTCCGACGTCGCGTCGATCGCCACGACCGCCACCTACGAGGACGGCGTGTTCGTGCTGCGGACGCCGTTCCGCGCGGCCTGGAAGGACTACCTCGGCAACGCGGCGGTGGACGGGCGCGCGGCGGTCGTCTTCGCGCAGCTGGTCACCCAAGGGGTGAACCACGGCGTCCACGCCTTCTTCGTCCCGATCCGCGACGAGCAGGGCGCGTTCCTGCCCGGCGTCGGCGGGGAGGACGACGGCCTCAAGGGCGGTCTGAACGGGATCGACAACGGCCGCCTCCACTTCGACGGGGTCCGCGTCCCGCGCGAGAACCTGCTGAACCGCTACGGCGACGTCGCCGCCGACGGCACCTACTCCTCGCCGATCGCGAGCCCGGGCCGCCGCTTCTTCACCATGCTCGGCACGCTCGTGCAGGGCCGTGTCTCGCTCGACGGAGCCTCGGTCGCCGCGGCGAAGATCGCGCTGACGGTCGCCGTCACCTACGGCGATCAGCGCCGCCAGTTCACCGGCGGCGGCGAGCGGGAGGAGGTGCTGCTCGACTACCAGCGGCACCAGCGCCGCCTCCTGCCGCGCCTGGCCACCACCTACGCCGCCGCCTTCGCGCACGAGAAGCTGCTGACGGCGTTCGACGAGGTGTTCTCCGGCGCGAACGACACCGAGCAGTCGCGGCAGGACCTCGAGACCCTCGCCGCGGGACTCAAGGCGCTCTCGACCTGGCACGCTCTCGACACGCTGCAGGAGGCGCGCGAGGCCTGCGGAGGCGCGGGCTTCCTCGCGGAGAACCGGCTCACGCAGCTGCGCGCCGACCTCGACGTGTACGCGACCTTCGAGGGCGACAACACCGTGCTCCTCCAGCTGGTCGCCAAGCGCCTGCTGACCGACGTCGGACGCCGCTTCAAGGGCGCCCAGCCCGCGGAGCTGGCGCGCTACGCCGCCTCGCAGGTCGCGGGGGCGACCGTCGACAACTCCGGTCTGCGCCGTCTGGCCCAGGTCGTCGCCGATCGCGGATCGACGGCCCGCTCGGTCGGCCAGCTGCGGGAGGACCAGCGCGAGCTGCTCACCGGCCGCGTCGAGAGCATGGTCGCGGGGATCGCCTCACGGCTGCGCCCGGCGTCGAAGCTGCCCTCCGACGAGGCGGCACGCCTGTTCAACGCGCACCAGAGCGAGCTCATCGAGGCGGCGCGCGCGCACGCCGAGCTGCTGCAGTGGGAGGCGTTCACGGAGGCGCTCGCCGGCGTCGAGGACGCGGGCACGCGCACCGTCCTCACCTGGCTCCGCGACCTGTTCGGCCTGGGCCTGATCGAGAAGCACCTCGACTGGTACCTCATCCACGGGCGCCTGTCGTCGCAGCGAGCGGTCGCGGTGACGTCCTACATCGACCGCCTGCTCGCGCGCATCCGCCCGCACGCCGCCGACCTGGTCGCGTCGTTCGGCTACGGGCCCGAGCACGTGCGCGCGGCGATCGCGACCGGCGCCGAGGCGGAGCGCCAGGAGGAGGCGCACGCCTGGTACGAGGCCGCCCGCGCCTCCGGCACCCTCCCCACTCCGGAGAAGCGCCGCTGAGCCCCTCCGCGGGATGCCGTTCCGGTACGCGACACGTCGCGCGAGGCGCACCGGAGTGGAATCCCGCGGAGACAGGACGGGGAGGGGCGCGTCAGGACGCGAGGAACGCCAGCGCCTGGTCGCGCTCGGCGCGCAGCTCGAGCACGGACTCGTCGATCCGCGCGCGGGAGTGCGCGTCGATCTCGAGCCCCTCGATGATCCGCCACTCGCCGTCGACGGAGCGGACCGGGAACGAGGAGATCAGCCCCTCCTCCACCCCGTAGGAGCCGTCCGACTCGACGGCGGCCGAGGTCCACGACGTGCCGTCGACCCAGTCGCGCACGTGGTCGATCGCGGCGGAGGCGGCGGACGCGGCCGAGGAGGCTCCGCGGACCTCGATGATCTCGGCGCCGCGCTTGGCGACCCGCGGCTCGAACTCCGTGTGCAGCCACTCGGCGTCGACCA
The DNA here is from genome assembly GCF_002931195.1 of Rathayibacter sp. AY1C2. NCBI lineage: Bacteria > Bacillati > Actinomycetota > Actinomycetes > Micrococcales > Microbacteriaceae > Rathayibacter > Rathayibacter sp. AY1C2. The sequence goes on from NZ_PSWG01000009.1 coordinate 104,249, forward strand.
GCTCGGGCACCGGACGTCCGCCGACGGTGGCGTGCGTCGCGTCCGGGTACTGCGAGGCGGAGTGGTTGCCCCAGATCGCGACGCCCTCGATCGCGTCGACGGGGGCGTCGAGCTTCGCGGCGAGCTGCGCGACCGCCCGGTTGTGGTCGAGGCGCGTCATCGCGGTGAAGCGGCCGGCAGGGATGTCCGGGGCGCTGCGCCGCGCGATCCAGGCGTTGGTGTTGGCCGGGTTGCCGACGACCAGCACGCGGATGTCGGAGGCGGCGTGCGCGTTCAGCGCGGCACCCTGAGGTCCGAAGATGCCCGCGTTCGCGGCGAGCAGGTCGGCGCGCTCCATGCCCGCGCTGCGCGGCCGGGCGCCCACGAGGAGGGCGACGCTCGCGCCGTCGAACGCGGCGGCCGGGTCGTCCGTCGCCTCGATCCCGCGGAGGAGGGGGAAGGCGCCGTCCTGCAGCTCGAGCGCCGTGCCCGCGGCCGCGCGGAGGCCGGAGGGGATCTCGAGCAGGTTCAGGCGGACGGGGACGTCCGGCCCGAGGAGCTGACCCGAGGCGATGCGGAAAAGGAGCGCGTAGCCGATGGCGCCTCCGGCTCCCGTGACCGTGACCGTGACCGGAGTGCGCTGCTGGTTCATGCGCCGAGCGTATTCCCGCCGGCTGGGGGAGGGGGAGGAGTCAGCCGGACGGCGGGCCCTCGGCGGGAGGCGCCGTCGACCCGCGGAGCACGAGCTTGTTGCGCAGCCGCACGTGCTGCTCGGCCACGCTCCCGCCGTCGATCAGCGTCAGGAGCGCCCGGGCGGCCGCGCGCCCCACGCGGTGCAGCGGCTGCCTCACCGTCGTGAGCGCGGGGACCACCCGGGAGGCGTCGGGCACGTCGTCGTAGCCCACGACCGAAAGCTGCCCCGGCACCGAGAGGCCCAGCGCCCGGGCCGCCTCGATCACGGCGATGGCGGAGGCGTCGTTCGCGGCGAGGACCGCCGTCGGGCGGTCGGGCAGCAGCAGCAGCTCGTGGGCGGCGGCGAGGGAGGGGTCGTGCCGGTAGTAGCCGACCCGTACGAGCGCGGGGTCGTAGGGGAGGCCGGCGTCCGCGAGCGCCCGCTGGTAGCCGGCGCCGCGCCGGTGCGACGACTCCAGGTCGGGGCGGCCCGCGACGAAGCCGATGCGGCGGTGGCCGAGCCCGATCAGGTGGCTGGTCGCCAGCTGCGCTCCGCCGAAGTCGTCGGTCGCCACCGAGTGCAGCTCGGTCTGCGCGGTCAGCGGATCCACGACGACGAGCGGCAGGTCCGACGGGGGGATCACGCCGGAGGGAGTCACCAGGATCGCTCCCGCTACGTGCGCCTCGGTGAGGCGCCGCAGGGACTCCTGCTCCCATCCCGCCCGGCCCCGGCGGCTCGCCCCGCTGCCGGCGAGGAGGTCGAACCGGGTCCCCCGGAGCGCCGTCGCCACTCCCTGCAGCACCTCCGTGCCGAACGGCTCGAAGTCGCCCAGGAGCACGCCGATGACGCCTGAGCGCTCCGCGCACTCCGTCGTCACGACCTCCTGCTCGGCCTCCGCCGTCGCCGCCCCTGCGGACATCCTCGTCCCCTCCCGCCGTCCCCGCCCGGCCGCGGCGGAACGCGGTGATCGCCTCGCTGCGCTGCTCCGGACGGTTGAGAACACGTCCTTGCAATCGGGAATGTTCCCGGTAACATTGCCCGCAAGACTAGCTGAGGGAAAGCTCAGCAGTCGAGAGAGACGAGTATCGGGCAGCCTTTCTCCCCTCAGTGCTGAGGGGGTCGAGAGCTGGAGCTCGCGTGGCCACGCTGTGGAAGCCGCCGCGCACGAGCCGTCCGCCGCTCTCCGCGCGTCCTGCGCTCCAGGCGCGGCCGAACGCCCCTCGGGCTGCGCCGCGCTCCGTCCTCTCGCGGCCTCGGGCCGCGCCACCACTCCGCGCCGTCCGGCGCTCGACCTGATCGGCGACGATGCCGATCGAGTGAGGAACACCATGTCCACGCGACGCACCCCCCGACCCCTCTGGCTCGTCCGCTCGGGCGCCGCTCTCGCCGGCTGCCTGCTCCTGTCCGGCGTCGCCGCCGCGGCCGCGGCCGCCGACACCGAGTACGGCTCCGACGACGTCGACGTGAACGTCAGCATCGAGGAGCTGGAGCAGCCCGGCGCCCTCTCGATGTCGATCGACGGCACCTCCGCCACGCTCGCCGAGGAGGGCTCCACCCCGACCGTGCGCGCCTTCACGGGGCAGCTGCCCGACGTGACCGTGACGGACACCCGGACCGTCGACGAGATCCCGGCCGGAGCCGGCTGGTACGTCCTCGGCTCGGCGAGCGCCTTCACCGGCGACGCGGACCAGGAGGACATCTCCTCCGACCACCTCGGCTGGACGCCGGTCCTCGTGGACGGCGGCGAGTCGGGCCTCGTGTCCGAGGGCGACCCGGTCGACACGATCCTCGACGAGGGCGCCGACGCCGTGGGCCTGTTCGACCAGGAGCTGCTCGCGCTGTCGCTCGACTCGCAGGAGACCGCGACGGACGGGTCCTGGACCGTGTCCGCGGGCCTCACCCTGAAGACCGAGGCCGACGTCGCCCCCGGCGACTACTCCTCCGTCCTGACGCTGTCGCTGTTCGAATGACCCCGATGCGCGCAGTCGCCTCCACGGCGATCGGCGCCCTCCTCGCGGCGGGCCTGCTCGCCTCCGGCGCGGCTCCGGCGACCGCGGCCGGCGCGTGGTCGCCGAAGGCCTCCTACACGTCGACGGACCGCGGCGACGGCACCTACTCCGTGCCGCTGCTGAACGCCGACGTGCCCGACGTCAGCGTCGAGCGCGTGCCCGCGTCCGAGAACGACGAGGGCCGCGACATCTACTACATGATCAGCACCACGATGCACCTCAGCCCGGGCGCCCCGATCATGAAGTCCTACGACCTCGTCAACTGGGAGATCGTCAACTACGTCTTCGACCGGCTCGAGATCGGCGACCGCTTCTCGCTCCGCAACGGGCAGAACTCCTACGGCAACGGCCAGTGGGCCTCGTCGCTGCGGTACCACGACGGCCGCTACTACGCGGTCTTCAACACCAACAACCTCGGCGGCTCCTACCTCTACTCGACCGACGACATCGAGGACGGAGCCTGGACCCGCACAGCCCTCGGCCGCGCCTTCCACGACCCGTCGCTCTTCTTCGACGACGCGGACGGCGGCACGCCGTACATCTTCTACGGCTCCGGATCCACCAGCGCCGTGAAGCTGAGCGAGGACCTGACGACCGTCGTCGCCGAGTACCCGAACATCCTCCGCACCTCGGACTACCCGGGAGCCGGCTACCTCGGCGGCCTGTTCGAGGGCGCGCAGGTGCAGTACATCGACGGGCAGTACTACATCGTCATCATCACCTGGCCCTCGGGCCAGGGCCGCCAGGTGGCGCTGTTCCGCTCGTCCGAGCTGCTGGGCCGCTACGCGACCGCCGACGGCAGCAACCCCTACGAGGGCAGGGGCGTGCTGAACTCCAGCGGGTTCGCCCAGGGGAGCCTCGTGCCGATCGCGAAGGAGGACGGCTCGACCGCCTGGCACGGCATGTTCTTCCGCGACAGCTTCCCGACCGGCCGCATCCCCGGGCTCATCCCGGCGACGTGGAAGGACGGCTGGCCGACGTTCGGGACGAACGGCTCGGTGCCGGTGGGCGGGAGCTTCCCGAAGCCGATCCGCCTCAGCCCCGAGGAGGAGCTGTTCGAGCGGCAGAAGAGCATCGTCGTCTCGGACGACTTCGACAACGACGCCCCGGCGAAGGCCTACCAGGACGAGTCGTGGACGATCCCGCCCGCGCCCGCCTACGACGCGTCGCTGCTCGGCGTGCAGCTGCTCCAGAACCCGGGAGCGGAGTCGGGGACGGCGCCGTGGGCAGGCCAGTTCGGCGCGACGCTGTCGGCCGACACGACCGACCCGGCGTCCGGCACCGCCGCGCTCCGCGTGGGCACCCGCACGCTCAACGGCTCCGGCCCGAGCCAGGTGCTGGCGAACAAGCTGCAGCGCGGCGTGACCTACACCGTGTCCGCGAAGGTGAAGTACACGACCGGCCCCGCGTCGGTCCGCTTCAACCTCTGCGCCGACTTCGGCGCGGGACCCGTGACGATGGCCTCCGCCGCCGTCACGCAGGGGCAGTGGACGACGATCACGGGGACCTACACGGTGCCCGAGACCGCGAACGTCGGCAGCGTGAAGTTCGCCGTCGAGACGCCGTGGGGCAACCCGCAGCCGGCGTCCTCGAGCACCGAGTACCTGCTCGACGACGTCTCGCTCGTCGGCGCCGCCCCCACCCTCGAGCGCCCGACGGCCGCCGAGATCCACCCGAACGGCTCGACCCTCGCCCTCCCCTGGCAGTGGAACCACGCCCCCGACAACCGCTACTGGTCGCTGACCGAGCGCGAGGGCTGGCTCCGCCTCACCAACGGGAAGGTGCTCAGCGGAACGGCCGCGCACACGCGTCTCTCGGGCTCGCCCGAGATGACGTACCTGGAGGAGGCGCGCAACACGCTCTCCCAGCGCATCGTGGCTCCGAAGCAGTCGGCGGAGGCGGCGTTCGACGTCTCCGGGATGAAGGACGGCGACGTCGCCGGGCTCGCGGCCTACAACCGCGGCTTCTCCTACGTCGCGGTCAAGCGCGTGGACGGCGTCACCACCGTCGGCGTCGTGAACCGCAGTCAGCCGTTCGCGACCACGTTCGACCAGGCGGCCGTGGAGTCCTTCCTCCCCGGCACCACCGCCGCCCTCGGCGACGCCTCGCAGGTGCGCCTGAAGGCCGATCTCGAGCTCTCGGCTCCGGCCGGACAGCTCTGGACGACCTTCTCGTACAGCCTCGACGGGACGAGCTGGACGAAGCTCGGCAGTCGCGTCGGCCCGCAGACCCTCGACGGTCAGCTCACGCACTTCATGGGCCACCGCCTCGGGCTGTTCAGCTACGCGACGAAGACCGCCGGCGGCCACGTCGACGTCGACGAGTTCCTCCTGAGCGACACCCTCTCCTCGGAGGGGAAGGCGCTCGACCGCTCGCAGCTCGACGCGGCCGTCGCCCACGCGGCGACGCTCCGCTCCGACGACTACCCGGCCGACGCCTGGTCCGACCTCCAGTCGGTCCTCGCGAAGGCGCAGTCGGTCGGCACCGCGGGAACGCAGAACCAGATCGACGCCCCGGAGCGCGCGCTCAGCTACCAGCTGGCGCGCCTCGGGACGCTGAAGGAGGCGTCGCTCGACGTGACCGCCGCCGCCGCGACCCGCTGCATCGCGGGGAAGGTCGTCGTGACCGTGCGGGCGACCAACGCCGACGACGTGCCCGTCGCCCTCCGGATGGAGAGCGCGTCCGGCACGAAGACGGTCGCCGCGCTCGCACCCGGCGCCACGACGAGTCACGCCTTCACCACGCGGGCGGCCTCGGTCCCCGCCGCCGAGGTGGTCGTGACCGCGACCGCCACCGTCGACGGCGAGCCGGTGACGACCACGGTGAGAGCGCCCCATCCGGCCGCGTCCTGCGGCTGAGCACTCCGGGGGCGGCCCGCGCGGCCGCCCCCGCCCCCGAACGCGTCAGCGGCACCCGTCGCCGACGATCTCCTGCACGACACGATCAAGGAGGATCCGTGAGATCACCACAACGAGAAGCCGCTCCGAAGGGGCGGTTGCGGCTGAGGCTGCTGGCCACGGCCGCGCTGACCGCGCTCCTGGTGGCACCCTTCGCCGCCCAGACCTCGTCCGCCGCTGAGGCGGAGCTCATCGTCAACGGCGGCTTCGAGAGCGGCATCGGCAGCTGGTTCGTCAACAACGGCAACGCCGCCGACGCCGGCACCATCGCGACGACCACGGACGCGCGCACCGGCACCGCCGCAGCGCTCGTCACCGGCCGCACGACCACCGGCGCGGGAGCCATGCAGGACCTCAGCGGCAAGGTCGTCGCCGGCCAGACCTACCAGGTCAAGGCGCAGATCAAGTACGAGAACGCCGCGAGCCCCGCGACCAAGCAGTTCTTCGCCACCATGCACTACGGCGGAGGCACCTACACGAACCTCGCGAGCGTCACCGCCACGAAGGGGCAGTGGGCGACGATCAACGGATCGTTCACCATCCCCGCCGGGCAGAGCGTCGCCACCGCGCGCCTCTTCTTCGAGACGCCGTGGACCGCGACTCCGTCGGCCGCGCCCGAGACGCACCTCATGGACTACAAGCTCGACGACGTCTCGCTGGTCGGAGCGGCGCCGCCCGCGCCCGCCTCGCGCACCATCGAGGTCGTGGGCAAGATCCCGGGCGACCACAACCCGCTCATGGGCTGGAAGTTCGGCGCCGACGGCTTCGGCTTCGTCGAGAACGGCCGCGTGTACATGTACATGACGAACGACACCCAGGGCTACGCTCCGAACCCCGCCACGGGCGTCTCGGCGGGCATCGACTACGGCAAGATCAACCAGATCACCGTGATCTCCTCGGACGACCTCGTCAACTGGACCGACCACGGCGAGATCCAGGTCGCCGGCTCCACCGGAGTCGCGCCCTACACCGGCAACTCGTGGGCTCCCGGCATGGCGAAGAAGACCGTGAACGGCGTCGACAAGTACTTCCTCTACTACGCCAACGGCGGCGGCTCCAGCAACGTGATCACCGGCGACTCGCCGGTGGGTCCGTGGACCAGCCAGCGCACCTCCACGCTCATCAACGCGTCCACCCCGGGCGCCGAGGCGGTCGCGTGGAAGTTCGACCCGGCACCGCTCGTCGACGACGACGGCCAGGGCTACCTGTTCTTCGGAGGCGGACCCGCCTCGACCGCGCTCCCCGCGGCCGAGCGCTTCAACAATCCGAAGAACATCCGCGTGATCGAGCTCGGCGACGACATGATCTCGACCCAGGGCACTTCCGCCGTCGTGGACGCGCCCGTCGCGTTCGAGGCGGCCCAGGTGTTCAAGCGCCAGGACAAGTACTACCTCTCGTACTCGTCCCACTTCGGCGGCAACGACTTCGGCGGCAACCAGACCCGCGAGCCCGGCTACCCGGGCGGCGGCGAGATCGGCTACATGATCTCGGACGACCCGATGTCCTGGCCCAAGGAGAACTACGCCGGCGTGATGTTCCCGAACCAGAGCCGCTTCTTCGGAGCCGGCACCGGCGGCAACAACCACCAGTCGGTCTTCGAGCTGGGCGGCAAGTACTACTTCACCTACCACGCGCCGACGCTCAACAAGCGGATCAACGGCGACACCACCCAGGGGTACCGCAGCCCGCACATCCAGGAGCTGCAGTTCAACGCCGACGGCACGGTGCAGCAGGTGGTCGGCGACTACAAGGGCGTCGACCAGGTGAAGGACTTCGATCCGTACCGCACCTTCCCGGCCGAGACCATCGGCTGGAGCAAGGGCATCGCGACGGCGCCGCTCGGCACCCCCGCCGCGGGCGCGACCCAGAACCTCGTGCTGAAGGACCTCGACAACGGCGACTGGACCGCGCTGTCGGCCGTCGACTTCGGGGACACCGGAGCCGCGACGTTCACCGCGAAGGCCAAGGCGCTGCAGGCCGGCGGCACCGTCACCGTCCGCCTCGACTCCGAGACCGGGCCCGTCGCGGGCACCGTCGCGGTGAACGGGACGACCGGCGAGTGGACCGACGTCAGCGCCGCGCTGACCGGAGCGACCGGAGTGCACGACGTGTTCTTCAGCTACTCCGGACCCTCCGGCGACCTGTTCGAGCTCGACACCTTCGCCTTCACCGAGGGCGAGGCTGCTCCGGCGCTCGACATCACGGCGAGCGCGGCGACCCGCTGCATCGCGGGCAAGGCGATCGTCACCGTCCAGGCGAGCAACGGCTCCGACGTCCCCGTCGGCGTGACCTTCACGTCGACGTCCGGCACGAAGTCGTTCACCTCGGTGGCGCCCGGCAAGACCGTGTCGCACGCCTTCACCACCCGTCAGGCGAACCTGCCCGCCGGTGCGGTGACCGTCGAGGCCACGGCCACGATGAACGGCGCCCCCGTCGAGACGGAGGTGAGCGCTCCGTACGCGGCGCGCCCGTGCTCGTAGCGCACGGCTGAACCACCGGGGAGCGCCCCCGGCCCTGCGGGGCCGGGGGCGCTCCTGCGCGTGCGGGGGAGATCTCGATACGCCTCCGGGGCTGCTCGATCAGCATGTTCGCCGTACTGCTGGTCGAGCAGCGGCGCCTCGAGACCCCAACTCGGTCAGCGGGCGTCGGCCAGGCGCATCGTTCCGCCGGCCTGGGCGGCGAAGGCGCGGGCGGTCGCCGCGATGGTGCGCTGCATGACCCGCGCCGCGGCGGTCGGCGCGAGGTCCGCCGGGCGCGCGAGGCTGATCGTCCGGGTCAGCGTGGGCTTCTCGAGCGTCGGCTCCTCGATGCGGATCGAGCGCAGCCCCGGGCGCCCCTGCAGCACCATCGCCGGGACGACCGCGACGCCCAGGCCCCGCTCGGCGAAGCGCAGCACCGCGTCCATCTCGGCGCCCTCCAGCACCACGTCCGGCTCCAGGCCCGCGGCGGCGAACGCGGCGTCGGTCGTGCGGCGCAGGTCGTAGCTGGAGTTGAAGACGATCTGCGGGAGGCGGGCGACCGCGGCCAGGTCGAGCGCGCCGGTCGCGGCGAGGGGAGGCTCTGCGGCGGAGGAGACCACGACGAGCTCCTCGACGAGCAGCGGGGTCACCGTGAAGGCGCCGGGAGCGGCCGCGGTCGAGGTCGTCACCAGCGCCAGGTCGAGCTCGCCCCGGGCCAGCCGGTCGAAGAGGCTCCGCGACCCGTCCTCGGCGAGGTGCAGCTCCACGGCGGGATGCACGGAGTGGAAGGCGTGCAGCACCTCCGCGACGAGGCTGATGCAGAGCGTCGGCGTCGCGCCGAACCGCACCCGGCCGCGCTCGAGCCCGGCCAGCTCGGCCAGCTCGCGGCGCACCGATCCGGCGTCGGCGAGCATGCGCCGGGCGAGCGGCAGCAGCAGCTCGCCGGCCGGTGTGAGGGTGCTGCCGGAGCGCGCCCGGTGGAAGAGCTCGGAGCCGAGGTCCTGCTCCAGCGCGGCGATCCGGCGGCTCAGCGAGGGCTGCGCGAGATGCAGCTCCTCGGCGGCGCGGGTGAAGCTGCCGAGGCGGGCGACCTCGACGAATCCGGTGAGCTGCTCGAGATCCACATGCATACCCTATGCGCATGGCTGTGCCCAGCATTATGCATTGGAGTAATCGAAGCGCCGTGCCTAGCGTTGAGGCATGACCACTTCAGAGACCACCGCACCGGAGCGCCGGATCTCCACCTCCGTCCTCGTCATCGGCACCGGCGGATCGGGCCTGCGCGCCGCGATCGAGCTCGCCGAGGCGGGCGTGGACGTCCTCGCGCTCGGCAAGCGCTCGAAGTCGGACGCGCACACCTCCCTCGCCGCCGGCGGCATCAACGCCGCCCTCGCCACGATGGACCCCGACGACAGCTGGCAGCAGCACGCGGCCGACACCATCACCGAGTCCTACCAGCTCGCCAACCCGCACACGGTCGAGATCGTCACCTCCAACGCCGCCCGCGGCATCCAGGACCTCGAGCGCTACGGCATGCCGTTCGCCCGCGAGGACGACGGCCGCATCTCGCAGCGCTTCTTCGGCGCGCACACCTACCGCCGGACCGCCTTCGCGGGCGACTACACCGGCCTCGAGATCCAGCGCACGCTCGTCAACCGGGCCGCCCAGCTCGAGATCCCGATCCTGGACACCGTGTACGTCACGCGCATCCTCGTCAACGAGGACGGAGCAGTGTTCGGCGCCTACGGCTTCGACCTCGTCGACGGCACCCGCTACCTGATCCACGCGGATGCGGTGATCCTCGCCGCGGGCGGGCACAACCGCATCTGGCGCCGCACCTCCTCCCGCCGTGACGAGAACACGGGCGACTCGTTCCGCCTGGCCGTCGAGGCCGGCGGCCGCCTGCGCGACCCGGAGCTGGTCCAGTTCCACCCGTCGGGCATCATCGAGCCCGAGAACGCGGCGGGCACGCTGATCTCCGAGGCCGCGCGCGGCGAGGGCGGCATCCTCCGCAACGGCCTCGGCGAGCGCTTCATGGGCAAGTACGACGCCGAGCGCCTCGAGCTCTCGACCCGTGACCGCGTCGCTCTCGCCTGCTACACCGAGATCAAGGAGGGTCGCGGCACGCCGAACGGCGGGGTCTGGCTCGACGTCTCGCACCTGCCGCGCGAGACGATCATGACCCGGCTGCCGCGGGTGTACCAGACGATGCTCGAGCTGCAGATGCTCGACATCACGAAGGACCCGATCGAGATCGCGCCCACGGCGCACTACTCGATGGGCGGGGTCTGGGTGCGCTCGGACGACCACAGCACCGACGTCCCCGGGCTCTACGCGATCGGAGAGGCCTCCAGCGGACTGCACGGCGCCAACCGCCTCGGCGGCAACTCGCTGATCGAGCTGCTGGTGTTCGGCCGGATCGTCGGGCAGGCGGCGGCGGAGTACTCCGCCTCGCTGACCGCCCAGACCCGCTCGGCCGCGTCCGTCCAGGTCGCCCGCGACGAGATCGCCGGCCTGCTCGCGGCCGACGGCACCGAGAACGTCCGCGCCCTGCAGCGCGCGATCCGCAACACGATGACCGAGCACGCCGGAGTCGTCCGCGACGAGGAGGGCCTGCTCGCCGGGCTCGCCGAGCTGGACGCGATCGAGGCGCGCATCGCCGACATCGGCGTGCACCCGGACATCGCCGGCTTCCAGGACCTCGCCCACGCCTTCGACCTCAAGTCGGCCGCGATGGCCGCGCGGGCCACTCTCGAGGCAGCGCTCGAGCGCCGGGAGAGCCGCGGCTGCCACAACCGCAGCGACTACCCGGACATCGACCCGGCCCTCCAGGTGAACCTCGTCTGGTCGCCCTCCGCGGGGATCACGCGCGAGGAGATCCCCGCGGTGCCGGAGGAGATCCAGGCGCTGATCAGCGGCGAGGTCGCCACCGCGGGCAAGCTGCTCGAGTAGCCGGAACCGCGACGGCACGACGCCGGTCGCCCTCACCGCCTGCTCGCCGGGCACCACCGGCGCCCAGGCGCCCCCCGGGATCCTCCTGGGGACCGCGGACAAGGTCACCGCCCTGGATCCCGCCGGCTCCTGGGACCTCGGCTCGGCGACGCTGCAGAACCAGGTCTTCTCCTGGCTGCTGACCTCCGCCCCCGGATCGACGGATCCCGTACCGGACCTCGCGGCCTCGGCCGAGTTCACCGACCCCACCCACTACCGCGTCGCCCTGCGCGAGGACGCCGCCTTCGCCAACGGCAATCCGCTCACCGCCTCGGACGTGGTCTTCACCTTCGAGCGCCAGGTGGCGATCGCCGCTCCGAACGGCCCCTCGTCGCTGCTCTCGGACATGGTCTCGGTCCAGGCGGAGGACGACTCCACCGTCGTCTTCACACTGGCCACCCCGGACAACGCCCTCTGGCCCCAGATCCTCACCAGCCCCGCCGCCGCGATCGTCGACGAGGACGTCTTCTCGGCCGACTCCCTCACCACCGACGACGACATCGTCGCCGGCGACGCCTTCAGCGGGCAGTACTCCATCACGAGCTACACGCTGAACTCGCTCGTGCAGCTCACCCGCAACGACTCCTACGACGGCCTCCTCGGCGCCGCCGCTAACGAGTCGGTGATCGTCCGCTACTACGCGGACGAGAGCAACCTCAAGCTCGACATCCAGCGCGGTGAGATCGCGGTCGCCTACCGCACGCTGAACGCGACCGACACCGAGGACCTCCGCGGCGAGGAGGGCCTGACGGTGCACTCCGGTCCCGGCGCCGAGATGCGCTTCCTGGTCTTCAACCCCGAGACCATGCCCTACGGCTCCGCCACCTCCGAGGCCGACGCCGACAAGGCGCTCGCCGTCCGCACCGCCGTCGCCGACCTGATCGACCGCGACGAGCTGTCGGACCAGGTCTACAAGGGCACCTACGCGCCGGTCTACTCGATCGTCCCCAGCGCCCTGACCGGATCGACGCCGGCGTACGAGCAGGCCTTCGGCGACGGGAGCGGCGGTCCCAGCGCGGACGAGGCCGCCGCCGCGCTCCAGGCGGCCGGGATCACCGGTCCCGTCGACCTCAAGCAGCAGTACAACACCGACCACTACGGCTCCAGCACCTCGGACGAGTACGCGCTCATCAAGAACCAGCTCGAGCGCAGCGGCCTGTTCACGGTCGACCTGCAGTCGACGGAGTGGACGCAGTACGTGAAGGAGAAGTCGACCTCCTACCCGCTCTACCAGCAGGGCTGGTTCGCGGACTACCCGGACTCGGACAACTACCTGAACCTGCTCTACGGCACCGACGAGGCCCCCTCCATCCTCGGCGCCGCCGTGAAGGACGACGCGTACAACGAGGTCGTGCTGCGCGAGCGGAGCCTGGCCCCTGGTGACGAGCGCACCGCGGCGATCGAGGAGGCGCAGCGCCTCGCGGCGGAGAAGGCGATCACCGTGCCGCTCCTCGAGGGCACGGAGACCGTCATCGCCTCCTCCACGATCTCGGGCATCGACGACACGCTCGACGGCTCCGGCCGGTTCCGCTTCGGGCTGCTCCGGAGCGAGTGATCGGGACGCGCTGATCGGCCGGACGGGCCGCGGCGCCGCAGGAGGGGGGACCCTCGGCGGCCGCCGCGGCCCGTCCGTGCATCCGGGGGGTCTGTCAGGGCCGTGCTGCCGGGCGGGGCACCCGGATCGATCAGCGCGCCAGCGCCGCCAGCTCCGCCCGGGTGCGGGCCCCGGCCTTGCGCAGCAGGTTCGACACGTGGAACTTCACGGTGTTGCCGCTGATGCCGAGGTCGTCCGCGATCCGCTGGTTCGAGGCGCCGAGCGTGATCAGGTTCAGCACCTCCCGCTCGCGGGCGCTGAGCTCGGCGAGGTCGAGCCCGTCGGGCTGCGCCGGCGGATCGAGGGGGAGGCGGATCGACAGGGTCGACCCCCAGCCCGCGGTCGACGCGACCGAGAGCTCCCCGTCGAGCCCGCGCATGCGCTCGGCGATCGGGCGCAGGGCGTCGTCGCGGGTCGTCAGCTCGCCCCGGCCGTCGTCGCGGATCTCGATGAGCAGGTTGAGCCCGTCGCAGTCCCACTGGATCCGCACCCGGCGCGTCTGCTCCGACTCCACGAACGCCAGCACGGCGCTCCGCACGATCGCGCGGGCCGCGTGCGCCACTTCGCCGGGGAGGGCGCGCCCGGTGGCGGGCGGCTCGACGAACTGCACGTCGAGGTCGCCGAAGCGCACGAGCGGGCGCAGGTCGCTCCGGAGCCGCGCGAACGCGCCCACGACGGGCTCCAGCATCGCGCTGCGCTGCTCGTCCGAGGCGGTGCGCAGCTCGACCAGGGCGTTCGCGGCGATGTCGATCGCGACGGTGCGGGCCGCACGGTCGTCGAGGCGCTCGGCGCGCAGGGCGGCGAGCACCGACTCCAGCGCCACCGCGTGCCGGTCGGCCTGCTCGGCCACCGTGCGGGCGTGCTGCTGCAGCAGGGTGCGGGAGGCGGGGGACTCGGCGGGATCCATCCTCCGAACCTACCCGTCCTACCCGCGAGCGGCATCGCCCACCCGATCGGGTAGGCGGACCTCCTCGATCAGGTGGCGCGCGGATCCGGTCGCCGGGCGCACTGTGGATCCATGCCCGCTGACGACCGCACCACCGACCCCGCAGAGGCGCTCGCCGTGATCGCCGCCGAGGTGTCCGCCGCGACCGCCTCGCTGACGACCGACCGCCTCGAGCCCGTCCTCGAGCTGCTCGCCGGCGCCGATCGCGTCTTCATCCACGGCGCCGGCCGCTCCGGCCTCGCCCTGCGGATGACCGCCATGCGCCTCATGCACCTCGGACTCGTCGTGCACGTGGTCGGCGACGTGACGACCCCGGCGATCCGCAGCGGCGACGTGCTGCTCACCGCGAGCGGCTCCGGCACCACCGGGGGCATCGTCCGCGCCGCGCAGGCCGCCGTCGACGCCGGAGCGCGGGTCGCGGCGATCACGACCGCCGCCGACTCCCCGCTGGCCGGGCTCGCCTCCGCCGTGGTGGTCGTGCCCGCCGCCGACAAGCTCGACCGCTCCGGCGCCGCCTCGGCGCAGTACTCCGGCGGGCTCTTCGAGCAGGTCGTCGTGCTCACCGGCGACGCCCTGTTCCACGCGCTCTGGCAGCGCCGCGGCGACAGCGCCGACGAGCTCTGGCCGCGCCACGCGAACCTCGAATGACCCGACTCCCCACCTCGACAGGAAGAAGAACCCCGTGAAGCTCCAGTTCGCCATGGACACCCTCAGCACCGACGCCGCCCTCGAGCTCGCCGCTGCCGCCGCCCCGCACGTCGACATCCTCGAGCTGGGCACCCCGCTCATCAAGAGCGCCGGCCTCTCCGCCATCACCGCCATCAAGGAGGCGCACCCCGACAAGACGGTCTTCGCCGACCTCAAGACGATGGACGCGGGCGAGCTCGAGGCCGACATGGCCTTCGCGGCCGGCGCCGACCTCGTGACGGTCCTCGGCGTCGCCGGCGACAGCACCATCGCCGGCGCGATCGCCGCCGGGAGGAAGCACGGCAAGGGCGTCGTCGTCGACCTCATCGGCGTGCCCGACAAGGCCGCCCGCGCCCGCGAGGTCGTCGCCCTCGGCGCCGAGTTCGTCGAGATGCACGCCGGTCTGGACGAGCAGGCGGAGGAGGGCTTCACCTTCGAGACCCTGCTGCGCGACGGCGAGTCCTCCGGCGTGCCGTTCTCGGTCGCGGGCGGCGTGAGCACCGCCACCATCGAGTCGGTGCAGCGCGCCGGCGCCCTCGTGGCCGTCGCGGGCGGGGCCATCTACGGCGCCCCGGACGTCGGCGAGGCCGCCGCGGCCCTCCGCGCCGCCATCGTCTGACCCGTCGGCGCCGCCGCCCCCGAGGCCCGCTGATCCGGGTCGCGAGGGCGGCGGCGCCCGCGTCCGCGCGGGAGGCGGCAGCGCATCCCCGCCGGACGCCCGGCCCCTCTCGACTCGCCGACGGCGCGGTCCTACAGTGGCTGCGACGACCCTCGACTCCCGCCGCGGGACCGACGGCGCCGTCGCGAGCGGAGGGAAGCCGTGTCCTCGACCGCCCCCGTGCCCGGAGCTGACGCCGACACCTCGACGAAGCTCCGCGACTTCCACCAGATCCTCCTCAACACCGCCGTCGCGAACGTGACGACGAGCTTCCTCTGGTTCGCGCTCACGTTCTGGGTGTACCTCGAGACGCGCTCCGTCCTGGCGACCGGGATCATCGGCGGCGCCTACATGCTGCTCGTCGCGGTCTTCGCGATGGCCTTCGGCACGATCGTGGACCGGCACCGCAAGTTCCGCGTCATGGTCTTCGCCGGGGCGGTCACGCTCGTGTCGTTCGGCGTCGCGGGCGGTCTCTTCCTCGCGCTGCCCGAGGCGGCGCTCCTGGACTTCCGCGCCCCCTGGTTCTGGGTGTTCTCGGGAACGATCCTCTTCGGCGCCGTCATCGAGAACATGCGCAACATCGCCCTGTCCACGACGGTGACCCTGCTGGTCCCGGTGGAGGGGCACGCCCGCGCGAACGGCCTCGTCGGCACGGTCCAGGGCCTCGCCTTCGTGGTGACGAGCGTCTTCAGCGGGCTCGCCATCGGCCTGCTCGGCATGGGGTGGACGCTGGTGATCGCGATCGGCCTCTCCGCCGCCGCGCTCCTGCACCTCCTCTTCCTGCGCATCCCGGAGGACCGGCCCGCGCCGACGGGGGAGAGGGCGTCGCTGATCGATCTCCGCGGCAGCATCACCGCGGTGCGGGCGGCGACCGGGCTGTTCGCGCTCATCGTCTTCTCGACGTTCAACAACCTGATCGGCGGCGTCTACATGGCGCTGATGGACCCGTACGGCCTCGAGCTGTTCCCGGTCGAGCTGTGGGGCGTGGTGCTCGGAGTGACGGCGACCGGCTTCGTCATCGGCGGTCTGCTCGTCGCGAGGTTCGGTCTCGGGAGGAACCCGATCCGGACGATGCTGCTGCTCGTGATGGCGATGGGCCTGATCGGCGCGGTCTTCACCCTCCGCGACTGGTGGTGGCTCTACGCCGGCGGCATCTGGATCTACATGACCCTGATCCCGGCGGTCGAGGCCGCCGAGCAGACGGTGATCCAGAAGGTCGTCCCCTTCGAGACCCAGGGGCGCGTCTTCGGCTTCGCGGCGGCGTTCGAGTCGGCCGCCGCTCCGATCACGTCGTTCCTCATCGCCCCGATCGCCGAGTTCGCGCTCATCCCGTACATGGAGTCGCCGGCCGGGCGCTCGGCGTTCGGCGGGCTGCTCGGCGACGGCATCGGCCGGGGGATCGCGCTGGTGTTCCTGGTCGGCGGAGTCGTCATGATCATCGCGGCCGGCGCGGCGATGCTCACCCGCTCCTACCGCGTCATGTCGGCGCAGTACCTGCGGGAGGCCGCGGCGAGCGGGGAGGCGGAGCCCGTCGGCACGGAGGCGCCGGAGACGCACCGGACCGCGCCGAGCACCGTCGAGCGGAACCGCTAGCGCCCGCAGACGCCGCCCGTCATGCGCCTCCGGGGGGTCCGGCGGACCGGACGGCGCGGACACGAGGAAGACGTGCCGGACGCCCCCTCCCCAGGGTGCGGCGTCCGGCACGTCGGCTGCGACCACCCGGTCGAGGGGCCCTCCTCGACTCCCGAGCGCTCCGCTGCCCCGCGCCTCCGGAGGGAGACATCGGGGCATGCGGCGCCGGCGGGGTGGAGGGCTCTGGTTCCCCGCCCCGCCGGCGCCGGCCGCCCGCGAGGGGCGGCGAGGATGCTCGTTCGGGCGTGCCTCGAGTGACGGCTACATGCCGTCACTGAGCATGGACTGCACCAGCTTCACGTGGCGCTCGAGGTTCAGCTGGCTGAACTCGCTGTTGTAGTTGAGGCCGTAGTTCAAGATGTGACCCGGGGTGCACTGGATTGTCGCGTCCGGTCCGTCCCAGGTGCGCAGCAGTGCCAGGGCCGAGTCCCAGCTGCTGTTCTCGCAGTTCGTGTTGAAGGTGGTCGACGTGCCCAAGCCCACGGTGTGCGAGATCTCGTGCATGGCGGTGCCCTCCACCATGTAGACGCGCTCCTTGCCGAAGCGGATCTGGCCGTAGATGTTCGCATCGGCCGTCGGGGTTCCGGGGCTGTACGAGACGGTCAGGGAGCGGGAGATGTTGCTGAGGCGGTTGTAGCGGGCCACGGCGCGGTCCATCGCGTCGGTGATGCGGGCGTAGGCGTCGGCCTCGTCAGCGGTCGGGCTCGCGACGCGGTTCAGCGTCCAGGTGATCTTCTGCACGGTCGGATCGGTCAGTGCCCAGCGCTGGGCCTTGGAGCCGGTGCAGGTCCACTGCTGAATGGGGGAGCCGTCGAGCTGGCGGAAGTCCTTGTTGTCGAGGCAGAGGTCGCTGTGCCGATTGGCGATCTCGGCGTAGCCTCCGCCGACGGAGGTGATCCGCCACTGCTGGGCGGTGCTGCCGTTGCAGCTCCACTGCCGCACCTCCGAGCCCGGGGTGGTGCCGAAGTCGAAGTTGTCGAGGCAGAGGTTGCTGAAGGTGTTCTTGATCTCGGCGTAGCCTGTGCCGAGGTCGGTGACCTGCCAGCGCTGGTTGCTCCCCTCGGTGCAGCTCCACTGCCGCACCTCGGCTCCGGGCTGAGTGCCGAAGTCGAAGTCGTCGAGACACATGCTGCTGTGCTGGTTGCGGATCTCCTGCGCCGATCCGAGGCCGACCGGGGCGGTGGCTGCAGAGGCGGGCGAGCTGATGCCGAAGGTCGTGATGCCGACGACGGCCGCGATCAGGGCGCCGATCAGGCGCTTGGAGGGGTGGGACTTCGTTGTCCGGGACATGGGTGCCTTTCACAGACATCCGGCGTCCCCGAAGGGACGCGGGTGAGGGTCGCAGGAAGGAGCCGTGTCCGAAGGGGTCGGAGCACGGCAGAGGATGCGCTGGAGCGACCGGGATGGTGATCCGGTCGTCCCGCCGCGGGACGCGTCAGCGCCGACGCTCCGAGTGGGATGGGAGGCTGATCACGACCTGCATGTTGACGTGGACAACCATCGACCGGTCGCGGAGCCGGTGTCAAGTGCCGGTCTCGAGCGGATCCGGTCCGAGCCCCGCCGGGCGAGGGTGATCCGTCCACGCGGATCCCCGTGCTCGCAGGGAGAGAGCGCTCACACCCGCCGTCACTGCGGCATCGCCCGGGAATCCGCCATTGTTACCGTTAACAAAAGTCGGTACGGTGTCACCTGAAGTGGGCAAGCGCGTCCTCGCGCCTCGAGTCCCACTCCGACCGGTTCGAAGGCGAACCTGAGAGGAACGTCGATGATGACGACAGCACCACCCTCCCGCCGCACCCTCCCGCCGCAGGCCCACGCCCGGCCCCGATGACTGTCGGCCCGGCCGACACCTTCAACGCGGTGACCGCGGTCGGCGCCCGCTCGGGGGAGGCGTGAGCGCCGGGTGCGCTCCTGCCGGGGGGTTCGTGACATGGGGGGGGTCCTTCAGGTG